>JAFGXK010000281.1 GCA_016936695.1 Bacteroidales bacterium
CATCATGGCGGTTACCTTGGTATCAGGTCAAGGGAAAAATCAGGCCGGGATCCGATGGAAAAGTAATTTTGCTTTGCAACGAAATTAAAAAAAAGATTAGTTTTGACTATTCTGAAAAAACCTAACCTAAATTTATAATCATGTCTACAAGCAACTCTTCAAGCGACATCAGCAGAAAGGACTATGTATTCGCGATTACTATCATCGGCCTTTTCTTCTTCATCTTCGGGTTTGTCACCTGGCTTAACGGAGTATTGATCCCCTTTCTCAGGACTGCCTGTGAGCTGAATGATTTCCAGGCATATTTCGTAACGGCTGCCTTTTATATCTCATATTTTGTGATGGCTCTTCCATCATCCCTGATACTTAAAAAGATCGGATTCAAAATGGGGATGTCGGTAGGTCTTTGGGTTATGGCCGTGGGCGCACTTATTTTTATACCGGCAGCGCTCACAAGAACTTATGGTCTGTTTCTAACAGGTCTTTTTGTTGAAGGAACAGGACTGGCACTTCTTCAGACTGCCGTAAATCCCTATGTAACTATTATAGGACCGCGGGAAAGCGCTGCAAAACGTATCAGCATAATGGGTATAGCCAACAAGTTTGCCGGAGTCATTGCACCAATAATCCTTGCCAGTGTTCTGCTTAAAGATTCGCATATTCTTGAAGAAAAGCTTGTACAGGCTGCCGACGCTGGATCGCGGGCTCTCCTTCTCGATGAAATGGCCAGGGGTGTTATTGTACCGTATATAATAATGGCTGTCGTGCTTGTTCTGCTCGGCCTTCTTATAAAATTTGTTCATTTGCCCGATGTTGACACAGATGCAGAAGATGAGGCCGTCGGTGTGGCCAATGAAAAAAAGACGCGCATCTGGCTGTTTCCACATCTCATACTCGGAGTGGTTGCCCTCTTTTTCTATGTCGGTGTTGAGGTGATTGCCGGTGACACCATCATAAGGTACGGACAATCACTTGGCATCACAATGGATTCTGCAAAGTATTTCACTTCGCTCACCATGGTATTCATGATCCTTGGTTATCTCCTTGGTATAGCTTTGATCCCAAAGTACCTGAAACAGGGAAATGCACTTAAGTTATGTGCAATTCTCGGAGTGATATTCTCCCTGGGAGCATTACTAACCCCTGCTGAAAAAGTGTTTACAATGCCTTTCATCGACCTGCTTACTTTAAAGCCTTTGGAACTCGTACTGCCTGTAACCGTATTATTTGTCTCACTGATGGGATTTGCCAATTCCCTGGTGTGGCCGGCTATGTGGCCCCTTGCCCTGAATAGTCTGGGAAAATTCACAAAAACAGGTTCCGCGATGCTGATTATGGCGATTGCCGGCGGAGCCATAATACCACTGATTTACGGAAAGGTTGCTGACCTGTCATCCACTCAGGCTGCATACTGGCTCTGCATCCCCTGTTATCTGGTAATAATGTTTTATGCATTCATAGGCTATAAAATAGGATTGAAAAATGAAGCCTGATCTCAGGGAATTATTCGGCTCTTTTCTTGCCGAAGGTTCATTTGAGAAGGCAGTAACTTTCGGCAGCGGACATATTCATGATACATACCTGATAACCACAAGGGAAAAGGAGAAAGATGATTACATTCTCCAGCGGCTCAATTCAAATATTTTCAGGAGAATACCAGAACTTCAGGAAAATATCGAAAGGGTTACAAATCACATCAGGGGCAAGCTGCTGAATATACCGGGAGCAGATCTGAAACGGGAATGCGTGAACATGATTCCCGCAAGGAACGGCAAAAGCTGGATTACCGACGAAAAAGGAAACTCATGGAGACTTCTCGTTTTTATAACAAATCACAGATCCTATGACATCGTTGACTCATCTGCATTGGCATATGAGGGAGGAAGAGCTGTGGGACGCTTCCAGGCCATGCTTGCTGACATGCCCGAACCTCCTCTCCATGAGACAATACCCGATTTTCACAATGCTGAGAAACGCCTGGAATGGTTCTGGAATGCCGTTGCCCTGGATAAAGTAATGAGGGCTGCAAAACTGAAAAGAGAAATTGAATTCATCAGGGAAAGAGCTGAAAAAATGACTATCATTCGCAGGCTCGGAAGAGAGGGCAGGATTCCCCTCCGGATAACACATAACGATACTAAATTCAATAATATACTTCTCGATGAAAATGACAGGGCATTGTGTATAATTGACCTTGACACAGTTATGCCGGGCTATGTTCACTATGACTTTGGGGATGCCATCAGAACAGCTGCCAATGTTGCCGCAGAAGACGAACAAGACCTGTCAAGAATCAGGATGGACATCAGCCTTTTCAAAGCTTACGCCGAAGGGTATCTCTCCGAAACAAGAGATACCCTTAACCCGGTGGAAAAGGAATACCTTGCTTTTGCACCCATTCTGATAACGTTTGTCCAGGCGGTGAGGTTCCTTACTGATTACCTCGATGGCGATAATTATTACAAGATCCATCACGAGCACCATAATTTGCAGAGAACAAGAGCTCAGATCCGCCTTGTGGAAAGTATGGAAGAACATTATGTCAGAATGCAGGAAATAATTTCCCGGTCGGCCTGAAAGACAACCCTCCTGCAGTCGAAAAACATCTTATATTAATTTGCTGTCTGTTAATTATTTAACAGATCATCGAATTATCCGTTCGAAATTATTATTTGGAAATAACCTGATTATGGCTAATTTTGAGCCCTCAGAATTTCCGTGGAAAGGAGGTCTGGCCGTTTATTCCCGCCAGCGTCATGTAAATTTGAAAATTTATGGATCTGTCAGGTAAAAACTACAAGGCATTCACCGAGCGCCAGAAAGCTCTTAAAAAGCAGTATGGCCCGAAACAGGCGGACAAGCAGCATTCCAAAGGGAAGCTTACCGCCCGGGAACGCATAAACCTTCTGTTTGACTCAGGCACCTTTGAGGAGATAGATGCTTTTGTCACTCCGGCAAACCAGCCTGTCGAATTCGGAAAAGTTGAACGCACCTACGGCGATGGCGTGATTGTCGGGCATGGCAAGGTTAACGGAAGGCTTGTCTTTGGATTTGCACAGGATTTTACGGTAATGGGCGGTTCACTGGGTCATGTTCATGCAAAGAAGATTGCCAAGATTCAGGAAATGGCTCTTAAAATGGGGACTCCCATAATAGGCATGATGGATTCGGGTGGCGCCAGGATACAGGAAGGTGTAGCCAGCCTGAGCGGATATGCTGCAATATTCCACAATATAATAAATTCTTCAGGTATCATACCGCAGCTTTGCGTAATAATGGGACCTGCAGCCGGGGGAGCGGTTTACTCTCCTGCCCTCACCGACTTCGTGTTTATGGTCAACAGGTCAAGCTACATGTTCGTTACAGGGCCGAATGTTGTAAAGGAAGTCCTTAATGAAGATATCACTTC
>JAFGXK010000282.1 GCA_016936695.1 Bacteroidales bacterium
ATAAGACAGGATAGCCCTGCATGTTTCAGAGGGCAATGCGCCATTTTGCAGCCAACCCAGCGCCTTATCAAAATCGATTTCAATAGTGGCGGGGTTAGTGACCGGATTATAAGTGCCGATCTTTTCAATATATCTGCCATCCCGTGGCGACCTGCTGTCTGCTACCACAATGTGGTAATAGGCCACTTTCTTGCGGCCTTTTCTGGCTAATCTGATTTTAACTGCCATTAATTCATGAACTTTGATTAAACTGTTTTAAAAATTGTGGCGCAAAGATAATAAATTTATTGACCAAACAACAGCATAAAAAGGGTACCGGGTGCCGGGTACTGAATCCCAGTGTCTGGTCTCTGGTGCCCGGCGCCCTTTATCCGGTGTCTGACGCCGGTCAGGAAACAGCAGATTTGCCATATAAATGAATCCTGTTACCAGTTATCAACACCCGTGATCTGGTAAACTGTTTTTGTCTATTTTTGTGTGCAACCTGATAGTTTTTTCATTGCTAATGGATAGTTTCTCACACCTTCATGTACATACCCAGTACTCGATCCTCGACGGAGCAGCAAATATTTCTCTCCTTCTGGATAAAGTCAAAGCCTGCGGCATGGAGGCTGCAGCCATAACGGATCACGGCAATATGTTCGGTGTAAAGGAATTCCATGCAGCTGCATTGAAAAAGGGCATCAAGCCGGTGATAGGCTGCGAGATCTACGTGGCAAAACGATCTGTCAAAGATGTTACTGACAAGGAAGACCGTTCAGGAGATCATCTGATCCTGCTGGCCAAGAACCTGACCGGATATAAAAACCTTATTAAGCTTGTATCAACTGCCTGGATAAAGGGTTTTTATTACAAACCACGGGTAGACAAGGAGCTGCTTGCCATTCACAGAGAAGGACTGATCGCATCATCAGCATGTCTGGCCGGAGAAATCCAGGATGAGATCCTGAACGGAACAATGGAGAGTGCAGAAAATGCCCTGAAGAACTACCTCGACATTTTCGGAGATGACTTCTATCTGGAGATACAACGTCATGAAACATATGATCCGGATGCTGACAGGACGGTCTTCCCTAATCAGCAAAAAGTAATCGAAGCCTTTAAAAAGCTTTCAGCTAAATACAATGTCAGAATAATTGCAACAAATGATGTCCATTTCATTAATGCTGAAGATGCTGAAGCCCACGATCGACTTATCTGCATTAATACTGCCAAGGATATCGATGATCCCGACAGGCTCAGGTACACCAAGCAGGAGTATCTGAAGACCGGGGAGGAAATGCGAGCTATCTTCAGCGATATCCCCGAAGCCATTGACAATGTTGCGGAACTTGTCGCAAAAATTGAGAAATACAAGCTTGATCATGAACCCATTATGCCCGATTTTGAACTTCCTCAGGAGTTCACCGACAAAAATGAATATCTGAGATTTCTGACCTATGAGGGAGCAAAGGAAAGATGGGGAGAGCTTACTCAGGAACATACTGACAGGATCGATTTTGAACTGGATACCATTGCAAAAATGGGATTCCCGGGTTACTTCCTGATTGTACAGGATTTCCTGAGGGCTGCAAGGGAGATGGGAGTCTCGGTCGGGCCCGGAAGAGGATCTGCAGCCGGCTCTGCAGTGGCATTCTGCCTGAAGATCACCGATATAGACCCGATTAAGTACGGCCTCCTTTTTGAAAGGTTCCTGAACCTCGACCGGATATCAATGCCCGACATTGATATCGATTTCGATGAGGACGGCAGGGAGGATGTCCTTAAATACGTCGTAAACAAGTACGGCCATGACAAAGTTGCCCATATAATCACATTTGGCACCATGGCTGCTAAAATGGCGATAAGGGATGTTGCACGAGTACAGAAACTTCCCCTTCCCGATGCCGACAGGCTTGCTAAAATGGTACCTGAAAGACCCGGCATCACGCTAACCCAGGCATATGCCGAAGTGCCAGAACTGGCAAAGGAAAAAGAATCTTCCAACAAGCTGATAGCACAAACACTGAAGTACGCTGAAGTGCTTGAAGGATCAATAAGACAGACGGGCGTTCATGCATGTGGGATAATCATCGGCAAAGACCCTCTTGACAACCATATCCCTCTTTGCACTGCAAAAGATACTGACCTTTATGTCACACAGTATGACGGCAGTCAGGTTGAGAATGTAGGTCTTCTTAAAATGGATTTCCTGGGCCTGAAGACACTCTCAATCATCAAGGACACCATTGAGAACATTAAGAAATCCAAGAAGATCGAAATAAATATCGACAACCTTCCGCTTGATGATAAAAAGACCTTCCAACTTTTCAGCAGTGGCGACACAACCGGGATTTTCCAGTTCGAATCATCAGGAATGAAAAGGTACCTCCGGGAACTCAAACCAAACAGGTTTGAGGACCTTATAGCAATGAATGCCCTCTACCGGCCAGGTCCCATGGAATATATTCCGCGTTTCATCAGGAGAAAACACGGACAGGAACCCATCGATTGCCCCCTCCCTGTGATGGAAAAATACCTGAACGACTCCTACGGCATAACCGTTTACCAGGAGCAGGTGATGCTGCTTTC
>JAFGXK010000029.1 GCA_016936695.1 Bacteroidales bacterium
AAGGTGAGCATTGAAGAAGGCAAGCTTGTTATGGAAGCAGGATCAGGGAATTATTTGTTCGGGATGGACGAATAATATGCCCGTTCCCCCAACTGTATATTTATAAGTATTACACTCAAAACCTGCTTATAAGAAATTGGTTTTCTAAAAATATGTTTTTGTGACACCCGAGGAATTAAAGGAAAGGATACCGGAAAGTGAATTTGTTTTTATTGCTTCCCGAAGCGGCGGACCCGGCGGACAGAATGTAAATAAGGTCAATACCAAGATTGAGCTGCATTTTGCCATAGCCCTATCTGCAGGTTTGGCGGAAGATGAAAAGGAACGTATTTTCCTTACTCTGAAGAACAGAATAAATGCAGCAGGTGAACTTATAGTCAGGTCGCAATCGGAAAGAACACAATTGGGTAACAAAAAGAAAGCGGTTGAAAGACTGCTGAATATACTTGCTTCAGGCTTGGAAGAAAAGCCTGAACGCAAGCCAACACATCCTTCAGCAAGTTCCAGGAAGGAGCGGCTTGATGGAAAAAAGATCAGGGGAAGAATAAAGAAACTGAGGTCGGACGGCATTGATCCATCAGCCGATTGATCAAAATTATGACCTTTTTCAATTGGTTTTAGAAGGTGATTTTGTATATTTGATCCCCTGTTAAAAAAATTGAGGGAGGTTTGCAGGACTTTTGCCTGTTTAGCCGCTTACCTTCATAAAGAGGTAGTTGCAGTCTATGAAAAGAACTGTCGTCGTACTGTTGCTTTTGCGGATAACCATGGCACAATATGGTCAGATCATAATTGACCATAATTCGACGCTTTTGGGGGATATACCGGCGACATACATAAACCAGGCAAAGTCAACACTTCATATAGCATACGAGCACACTTCGCACGGAAGTCAGATAACGGATGGCATGACCGGCCTGTTCAACTGGAAAGGCTCCACCTATGCCTGGAACAACGGAGGAATGAACGGAGCTCTCGATATTCACGATAACGGCATCACGGGAGGAACTGACCTTGGATCACCGGACTTTACTTCCTGGGCTGCTGCAACCAGAACCTACCTCGGGAATAGTGCCAACAGTAATGTAAATGTAGTTATGTGGGCCTGGTGCGGACAACTCAGCACCGCTACCGAAAATGACGTAAACACTTACCTTGCCCTGATGAGTTCCCTTGAAACTGATTTTCCCCGGGTGAAATTCGTTTACATGACAGGACATCTCGACGGTACAGGAATAAGCGGTAATTTGCACAGAAGAAATGAACAGATAAGAAACTATTGCCGGACGAATAGTAAAATTCTATATGATTTTGCCGATATCGAATCATATGACCCCGACAACAACTATTATCTCAACCGTTCTGCAAATGACAACTGCGATTACGACAGCAACAACGACGGGTCGCTCGATCGGAACTGGGCAATCATATGGCAGAACAGCCACACACTTAATGTTGACTGGTATAATTGCACCTCTGCCCACTCCCAGCCTCTTAACGCAAACAGGAAGGCCTATGCTGCCTGGTGGCTTTGGGCCCGACTTGCGGGCTGGAACGGGTCCCCTCCTGCCATCCCGGTTTCATCCATTTCAGTTAGCGGCGCCGGAGGATCAACGGTCATATCGGTCAACAAAGGCACCCTCGAGCTAAGTGCTCAGGTACTGCCTTCGAATGCATCCAACAAATCGGTAATATGGTCAATAGCAGGCGGTACAGGACAGGCAACAATCAGCCAGTCAGGCCTTGTTACTGCAATCACCGACGGAAAGGTCACTGCAGTGGCTTCTTCCACAGATGGATCGGCTGTTAGCGGTATAATTGAGATAACAATAATAAACCAGATGATTCCCGTTTCAGGCATTATGATCGTGGCCGAAGAAGGGACGACAGTAATCTCCGCTGCAAAAGGAACACTGCAGCTTACAACGGAAATATTACCTGAACATGCAACCGATAAAAGTGTAGACTGGTCGGTAGAGAATGTTACCGGGAAGGCTGTCGTGAACGAATCGGGTCTGGTGACCGGAATCGAGGACGGAGTTGTGAAAATCGTTGCTTCGGCAAAAGATGGTTCAGGCGTCAGTAGTTCTCTCGAAATCAAAATAAATAAGAACAAACCCCTTATTGCAGTTGTGAATGACGGCCTGCTCCGCGTACCTCTCGAAGGGGATTACACAGGGCACAGATTAAGCCTTATTGACATACGTGGAAGGCTGATTAAAGAACTTAGCGTTGAAGGCAACCTTTGTGAGTTCAATGTTTCATCACTTTCCTCCGGTATTTACATTGTTGCACTTTCAAGAGCCGGAATAGTTAACGTTACGAAGATTCTCATCCCCTGAGAATTCCGGAGAGGCTATCTTAAATTACTGTCTGTAGATATTTGCCCACAAATACCCGGCTTTTAACAGGTTTTTACATGATTCCGAAAAGATTTCCCGACTATTTACCTCGTATCAATAATTAATCCTGCAATAAGGCGTTATAGTGCAGATTTTTTTTGCTCCGCTTATACGAAATCAGGGCAGAAAAGAGGATTAAAATTCTGGCATGGAAATTGAATAATTGCAGTCTTAAAAACTAAAAAGGCTTTTGTGTACATCAGGGAGATTTGCCAAAAGAAAAGAATGGAAAAAAAAGTTGAAAATATCAGTCCGAAAATATACCTGAAATATGAAAAGCAACAACCTACATACAAAAGGCAACAAACAGAATAACAGTTATATAACGATACCAAATCCTGGCTTTTTCGGAAGTTTGTTGAAAACTGATTTTCACTGTTAATATTATTTTTTTACAGGTAGTACAATGTATTTACGGAATGTATATTTTTGGCGCAATTTATTTATAACTAAAAACCATTAAACTCTAGAAAACTTAAAGCATTTGATGAGATCCTTCATCGACAAAAATGAACGCTAACAAAAATGAGGTTGCAACTCTTCGCTGTGAGAGTCGCCTCGTGGGTAGCTCTTCTGAGGAAGAGCCTGGTGCGAAAACCATGTTTTTTTCGCAAAACGGAATCCCAAACCTGTCAGTTAGCAACCGAAGTTCGGAATTTAGGCACCGTTACTTCCCCCTGACATCTATTGAATCGTGGAACGACTGGAAATGGCAGCTTCGCAATTCCTTTAACAGCATTGATGATCTGAAAAGGATAATGAAGCTTACAGAAAAGGAGATAATGGCTATCAATAATCTTAAAGGCCGGCTTCCCCTTAGGATAACCCCCTATTTCGCGTCTCTGATTTACAATACAAAGTCATCTCATCCGCTTCGCCGGAATGTGGTGCCTGTTGTAGAAGAATTGATCACCACCAGGAGTGAACAATCAGATCCCCTTCATGAAAAGGCTTTCTCTCCTGTAAAAGGAATTGTACACCGCTATCCCGACAGGGTTCTCTTTACTGTCACGCAGGTGTGCTCTAATTATTGCAGGTACTGTACCCGTTCTCATTCGGTGGGAAGGCTCGATAAACTGGGTAGACAGGATTATGAAAAAGCTTTCAGTTATATAGCAAACCATAAGGAAGTAAGGGACGTCCTCATTAGTGGCGGCGATCCCCTTACTCTAAATGATGAAACACTTGATTATATCCTGTCGAATATCCGAAAGATCGAACATGTTGAAATAATAAGGATAGGAACCAGAACACCTGTGGTTCTCCCGCAGAGAATTACCGACGGATTAATTAATGTTCTGAGGAAATACCATCCTCTCTTTCTTAGCCTCCATTTTTCACATCCTTCCGAGATTACGGAAGAGTGTGCAGCAGCTTGCAACAAGCTTGCCGACGGTGGTTTTCCTCTCGGAAGTCAGACCGTCCTTCTCAAAGGCATCAACGACAATGTGTCAATAATGAAGGAGCTAATGCATAAACTGCTCAAAATAAGGGTTAGACCATATTATCTTTATCAGTGCGACCTGATTCCCGGATCCGGTCATTTCAGGACAACTGTGGCCAAAGGACTGGAGATCATTAAAGGTCTGAGAGGATATACAAGCGGTTATGCAGTTCCCACTTTTGTTATTGACGCTCCAGGCGGCGGCGGTAAAATACCCCTGCTTCCGGATTATGTTGTGGAACATAATGAAGAACACATAGTTCTGCGCAATTACAAGGGAGATATCTGTGAGTATCCCGAAAGATAGTAAAATCAGCTTATGAAGATCGGATTGACTTACGACCTCAGGTCGTGGTATCTCGAACGTGGTTATTCCATGGAAGATACTGCTGAGTTTGACAAGCAGGATACAATTGATGCACTCGCGGCTGAAATCAGGCATATGGGATTTGATACGGAGCTGATTGGAAATTGTTTTCAGCTTATCGGTGCGCTTTCGGCCGGAAAGAATTGGGACCTCGTTTTTAATATTGCCGAAGGACTCTATGGTGACGGAAGAGAATCTGTGGTTCCTGCTATACTCGACCAGTATGGGATTCCCTATGTTTTCAGCGGACCTGTCGTTATGGGGATTTCGCTTAACAAACATCTTACGAGGCTGATTGTTACTGAAGCAGGTGTTCCGGTCAGCCCGGGAATGCTGATATCAGATCCTGAGGATGCCGAAAAATGCAGCCTTCAGTATCCATTGTTCATTAAGCCTGTTTCAGAAGGAACAGGGAAAGGAATAACAGAAGATAGCCTGGTCTTCACCGTAAACGAACTCCGGGAAAGAGCCGGGTATCTGTTGACGCGATACAACCAGCCGGCACTTGTCGAAGAATATCTTCCCGGACGAGAGTTTACGGTGGGTATTATTGGATCAGGAGATGATGCGGCGGCAATAGGAGGAATGGAAATTGAATGCAGGGACAACCTGCCCTATTCGGTAGAGGTAAAGGAAAACTATCAGGCTTTCTGTAAATACCACCCAATAGCAGCCGAATTTGCGGAAGATTGTAATACTATTGCCCTGAAAGCCTGGAAAGCACTCGGAGGTGTTGATGCCGGGAGGGTTGACGTTAAGGCTGACAGGAATGGCCAAATTTGCTTTATTGAAATAAATCCGCTGGCAGGGCTTAACCCGGTGCATTCTGATCTCCCGATTCTCGCAGACATGGCTGGTATTAAATATCAGGAACTTATTGAAAGGATAGTTGAATCGGCTCTAAAACGATATCAGTTAACCAGATGACAAAGAAAAAATGCTGCATTCTGTTTAATCAGCCCCTGGAGGGGGCTCTTGCCGACGAACTGGATGTACTTGAACAGGTGGAATACATTGGTTATAACCTCGAAAAACTGGGCATCGTGGTTTACACAAGGGGAATTACATCCAACTTCATGAATGAAGTAGCGGAGATAGCTGCCGACAAGCCTGATTTTGTCTTCAACCTTGTGGAATCGATAAACAATAAGGGTGAGTTGTGCTATTTCGTTCCTGCCCTGCTCAATATGTATTCAATTCCTTATTCGGGGAATCCGCTTGAAGCATTATTCATAACCACCAGTAAAACTCTCACAGCCAAAATACTCCGCGAGCACAATCTAAGCACACCTCTGACTTACGCACCTTCGCAGTCTAACCTGCTTAAGCCCGGTAACAAATACATTGTAAAACCTGTCTGGGAAGACGGTTCGCTCGGTATAACGGCTGACTCCGTTTTTACTTTCTCCCCTGATCAGGAAGAAAGGCTTAAAGGGCTTGATGACTCCCACTGGATCATACAGGATTATATCGACGGCCGTGAGTTCAACATAAGTGTCATTGCAAGCAGCTCAGGTCCTGAATTAATGCCGGCTGCTGAGATGGTTTTCCGTAATTTTGCCCCGGATATGCCCAGAATTGTGGATTTCAAGGCAAAATGGATTGAAGACAGCTTTGAATACGAAAATACTGTCAGGAATTTCACGGGAGACGAACTTAATCCTCTGCTTAATCAAAGGATTAGCGAGCTTACCCTTAAATGCTGGGAAGTTTTCGGACTCAAGGGCTATGCCCGGGTTGACATGAGGATTGATGCAGATGAAAATCCTTATGTGATCGAAGTGAATGCCAATCCCTGCATGTCACCAGACAGCGGACTGATGGCTGCGACCAGGAAAGCCGGTATTCCTGTCACTGAAATTCTTGCAAGAATAATTGAAGATCTTAACTAATAGCATTATATGGCACTGATTTCCAAAGGCATCGGACCGGATGACAAAAAGCGTATTGAAGAGATCCTGAAGTCGACCTCGTTCTTTTATGATTTCGAGATCGAAACAGCCCTTGAAATTGCAGATGAAACCCTAAATAAGGGATCTGAAGAGAGCGGTTATTTCTGGCTTAAGGCTTCTGACGAAAATGGTGTTATTGCCTTTGCCAATTACGGGAAAAACTCCTTCTCCACCCATTCATGGGATCTCTACTGGATTGCCGTTCATCAGAATTCCCGGCATAATAAACTGGGCTCCAGGATGCTTCTGGATATCGAAAACGATGTTCGAAGCCACGGAGGGAAGATACTATGGATTGAAACATCGGGCCGGCCTCTCTATGCCCCCACCGAAGCATTTTATCAGAGAAACGGTTACTCTCTTCAGGCGAGCCTTAAAGATTTTTATGGCCCCGGAGATCCGAAACAGATCTATTCCAAAGTACTCTGAAAAGCCATTTTCCTGCAAAAGTGTATTAATATCTGACCTTTCTTGTTGCTGCCGTTTACTTTGCTTACAGGAAACAGGCTAAATCAGATCAGGTTGGCACTATAATAGCGATCTATTCCGGTTACTTCTTCGCCAAGCCACCCTGGCCTTGCAAAATCCTGATCCTCACTTGTCAGTTCCAGTTCAGCGATTATAAGCCCTTCATTCTTCCCGTGAAAGACGTCAACCTCAAACAGATGATCATGTTCCGGCACAATGAATCTTGTTTTCCGTACAACTTCAGGCAAACAGGCATTCATAATCTCGCCGGCTTCATCTGCCGGTATCTCATATTCCCACTCATGCCTTGAGAATTCCGTTCCGGTTAAGGGGGCTTTCACTGAAAGAACCGCCTTGTCGTCTGTAATCCTCACCCTGACTATCCGGTCGGGATCAACAGACAGGTAACCCTGGCTGATTTCGGTCTTCTTTATTGCCAGATGCCTGAACTCTCCGCTTACCAGAAACTTTCGTTCTATTTCGTTTGCCATTTCTATTTTTTTGTAAAGGTATTAATTTATTCTCTCTGCCCCCCTTTCCCTCCCGATGCAGGATACTTCCCCTGTTGGTTTTCATTTGCTCCCTTTCCCGTTTCCCCCTTTCCTGCTCGTCTCCCCCGTATTAGATCCTGATAGCTATTGCGACGTGAGTGAAGTGGGGTATTAATAATAGTAACTGAAATTTTATTCATCATCGCCGATAGTCCTTATTTTTTGAGTAATTTTCAGGTATGGATGTAAGAATTGAACCTGGCTGGAAATCGAAACTAAAGCCGGAATTTGACAAGGAGTATTTTGTAAGGCTTACAGATTTTGTCAGAGAGGAATACAGGAAAGGCGCCGTTTACCCTCCCGGCCCACTCATATTCAATGCCTTTGATGTCTGTCCTTTTGACAAGGTCAAGGCAGTTATTATCGGACAGGATCCTTATCATGGTCCGGGCCAGGCTCACGGCCTCTGCTTTTCTGTGAAAGACGGGATCGATTACCCGCCAAGCCTGGTAAATATATTCAAGGAGATAGAATCTGATCTTGGCATCAGAATCAAGGCTTCCGGAGACCTGTCAAGATGGGCCGGTCAGGGAGTTCTGCTCCTCAATGCGACACTGACCGTCAGGGCTCACCAGGCCGGTTCGCACCAGCGGAAAGGATGGGAGGAATTCACTGATTATGTCATCAAAGTGCTTAACGAGGAAAAACAGAACCTGGTCTTCTTTCTTTGGGGCGCATACGCACAAAAGAAAGGAGAATCAATTGACCGCTCAAGGCATCTTGTCCTCGAATCGGTACACCCCTCTCCTCTTTCGGCGTCGAGGGGATTTTTCGGAAACAGGCATTTCAGCCGGTGCAACGACTATCTTGCCAACAATGGAATAATGCCAATCGACTGGAGATGAATAGCTTAAAAATCACTTCACCTTATCGAGCGCACCGGAGACAATACATTCCAGATTATTCCAGTCTTCAAAACCAGGCGACATACGTATGATTCCGGGATCGGGATACTTTGCTCCCCAAACCGATTCAACAGGCATTATAATGGTACGCGGATCGCCCAGAGATGGTATTATTTTAATACTGTCAGAAACAGCCATGATAAATTTGTCGCGTCTGTTCTTTTTTTCATTGTCCGACGGACCCCTGAAACTGAAGGTGACCATGGCGCCGAATCCCCTGCCGCCAAATAATTTCAGGGCAGTATTGTGTGTGGGATGTCCGGGCAACCCGGGATACCATACTCTTTCAACCGAAGGATGCTTATCAAGTAAAGTTGTAATCCCTTCCGCATTCCTGGATTGTGCATCAAAGCGCAGCCCGAAGGTCTGAATCTGTGTCTGCAGCCTGTACGCATCGTCCGGAGATAACATATGTCCTACGAACTTCCTGTACTCAACTGCCTCTTTCATAAGCCTGGCATCGTTTCCGCAGAGCACCCCGGCAGTAATGTTTCCATGCCCTGAAAAGTATTTGGTCGCACTGTGGATCACCAGATCGGCCCCGAGTGCCAGAGGTTTGCAGAGCCTGGGAGTTGCGAAGGTGTTATCGACAATTACAGCTGCACCTTCAGAATGTGCCATTTCAATTACCTTTTCAAGGTCGGTAACTATTAGCATCGGGTTTGATATCGCTTCGATATAAACAAGACCGGGCCTGGTATCCCTGAGTACTCTGGCGAACAGGTCAAGGTCATATTCTTCATTTTCAGGATTGAAATAACTTACCTGAACTCCTCTCCTCTTTTTGAGTATCGATTCGGTAAAGGACAATGTCCCTCCGTAAATCTCGCTGAAGAATAACCATGGACGCGTAGCTTCAGCATGCTGATGAACAGAAACCGCAATGTCGATGGCCGACATCCCCGTCTGGGTAAGCAGAGCCCAGGATGATTCCTCAAGTTTTATTATTTCTTCTTCAGCTGAAACAACTGTGGGGTTCCTGTATCTCGAGTAAATATACAGGCCGGGTACGCGCTCATTTTCAGTCTCTTGTGCAAATGCGTCTTTTGTGGTGTCAGCATCGGAAAATTCGAATCCTGCATCCCTGTACACAGGTATACGGGAACTATTAACGGATTTATTTTTCATTTCAGTGTCGGGTTATTGCCAGGCACCAAAATAGCGATTTTGTATCAAAGGGGTGAATCCAGCGTGACATTCTTTATTACGATGAGACTGTTTTCAACAGTAACATCGTAGGTAATCCTGTTCTGCCCGAAATAATTCATGTAGGTAAAGTCAACCGGTCCGGTATTCAGGATTTCATTATTTGCCTTTGCCGAGATATAAGCTTTGGGGAATGCCATTTCGAACAGGTGGTATTCCGAGATTCCGCTCACGCCGATTGTTCCGAATGAGATTTCTTCCTCCTTTATCCGGACCACCACATTGGTGAGTTCAATACCGCTGATATTCTTTATCCTAACATCGGTGGGCCCGACAGGCGCAAATTCGGTCTTTTTACAGGAAAAGCAGCAAAGGAGTGGTAATAACAATGTTATAACAAGAAATCGATTCATGATCAGGTTAATTTGTGTTGCCTGAGCTATATAACATGAAAACGAGGAAAATAGTACGCTGATTTCAGATTATTGTGAAGCTGTTGGATGGCACCCAGCCTTTGTTACCGTCCGATAGTTTTATCTCAAACCATTCCCCTACCTTGTCCTCAATGCTGACTTTAGTACCCTCGTGAAGGACAAACAGATCGGTACCGCTGGCGTCGGGAGAACTCTTGCCGTTTACCGATGGGGAAAATATCACTGCACTCCGGCTGTCATAGACCAGTGTCCGGTTGCGAAGGGTGAAGGCCAGGGAGGAGGCTGAAATGAATAAAAACAATACAGCCGTCCAGAAAGATATTACTTTTAGCCTGTATCGCGACGAATAAATGTATACCGACAGCAGAACAGGGAAAACAAGGAAAGTCATTATGCTTAAAACAGCCCATGTATTCGTATGGAGCATTAGCGACAGAAAATCAAACCACCTTGCAAAAAACAGTTCCGGTATCTCCTCAAACTTGTCAACCACAAGCGTTCTGGCTATCTGAAGGTTGTAGTTGATGTTATTGTCACCGGGTTTCAGAAGGCGGGCTCTCTCGTAAAAAAGAATAGCACCTGGCACATTGTTTAGCTTGAAATAAGCATTACCGATATTGTAAGCCAGCTCTGCCGACCTGTAGCCCGTATCATAAATTTCAAGCCATTCGCGGAGGGCTCCTTCATAGTCTGATGCAATAAAGTATTCAACTCCTTTACTGAATTTATCTAAACGTTCATTCTGTCCTGATACCTGACCGAAAGACAGTATCATCAGCAGCGAAAGCAGTATGTTTTTCAGTAGGGATTTCATTTCAGCTTATTGTATTTTCCAGCAATCTTATGAACCTGGCAGCTTCATCATATATCTTTTCATCTTCTTCCCTTGATGATGAGGGCGCGTATCTCGCGAACTCGCATTTATCGATTACAGCAGCAAGATTCCCGATATCCTGATCGACGATTCCCTTATTCCCGAGGGCTTCGACCGCCCTGCTCCTGTTAAGTTCCGAGACCGGAATGTTCAGCTTGTCACTGAGGTAACCCCAAAGAGCCTTGAGTATCTCCTCATAAAATCTGTCAGACTTCTTCTCCTTAAGGCACTGGGCGGCCACTTTGAGGCGCTGACCTGCCACTTTGCCGGCTTTTCTGTTTCTCACGGCTGAAAGATCTGCATTACGGCGTATGTGCTCTCTCCTGATAAAAAGGACAATAAAGAACAGAACCGTTGCAAAAGCATAAGCTGACCAGAACCATTTCTTTGATGATGATATCCTGTCTGTCTTCCGGAGAATTCCCGGTTTGGAACTGATGAACCTTATATCCTTGCCAAGGTATTTCACATCCTCCTTTGCAACCCCTCCGTAAACCGTTATTCCTGAGGTCTGATCACCTGTCTTCCGGGCATAAAATCTGAGCTCGGGGGTTGTAACCGTTTCATATCGGCGCGTATCCGCATTAAAGAAAGAATAAGCGACCGGAGGTATCGAGTAGTCACCGTGATGC
>JAFGXK010000030.1 GCA_016936695.1 Bacteroidales bacterium
GTCGGTTCGGTATCACTGAACATATACAGGTAATTCGGATTCTCCTGTTCCCATCTGAGACTTGCTTTTGATCCATAAACAGAAATAACTATATCATTTTCAAGACCTCCGCAAACCTGGCTGGCTCTGATAACACCCTTGAGCTTATCGCTGAACCGCAGCAGAACCGTCCCGTCCAGGTCCAGCTTAATGTCTTCTTTGACAGGATTCAAATCTGATAAAATCTCTTTGATCTCAAGTCCGGTTGTGTATTCTATAAGGTTAAATGCATGAACCCCGATATCTCCCATACAACTGCTGACGCCCGCATGTTTCGGATCGAGGCGCCATACACCAGTGATTCTGCTTCCCGTACCATGAATAATGGCGTTGATCCATCCCTGATAATACTGGGCATCAATACGCTGTATTGTTCCAAGAACACCTTTTGCTATCAATTCCCTCATCTGTCTTACCATCGGATATCCGGTATAGGTATGGGTTAGCGCAAAGGTAAGACCCGTTTCTTTAACAAGCCTCTCAAGATCCTCAGCTTCCTCAACTGTCATTGTCATCGGCTTCTCGCAAACAAGGTGAAATCCGTTAGTGAGAAATGCTTTTGCCTGAGGGTAATGAAGAGCATTCGGTGTTACGATTGATACAACCCGGATCCTTTCATCTTCAGGCAAGGCAAGCTCGGCTTTTATCATTGCATCAACACTTTCATAGCAACGGGCGGGACTGATCCCTTCACCGGCTGCAAATTCTTTGCTTTTTTCATAATCGACGTCGAAAACACCTCCGGCAAGTTCAAAATCGTTACAGATCCGTGAGGCTCGGCGATGAGCATCTCCAATGAATGCTCCTATTCCGCCACCTATCATTCCCATTTTAATTTTATCCATATTTATGCTTTTTTGATTTTTCTGAAATATAAAATAGTAAAAAAGATGATTAATAAGGCAGGAACAATTGATACAAATTTCAGGGTATTTGCTCCGCCTGCAAGCTGTGCCTGTGCATAAGTTAATGCTTCCTGTGTTCCCGGAGCAGCTGCCTTAAGGATATCCAGAACCTGTCCTGCAGGGATTGATGCAGCAGTTTGTGCATCAAAGATAGCACCCAGTACAGGCTGGGCTATTGCACCGCCAAGAAAACCGATCCCTCCCATAATGGCCAGTCCGAGTGCACCGCTTTCAGGGATATTCTCAGATACAAATCCAAGCATTGTGGGCCAGAAGAAAGCTATACCCAGGGCAAAGATCCCGGCGGATGCAAAAACCAGTACGGCGCCCTGTGCATAACCCATTAACAATGCACCGATAAAAGCGAGGATAGAAGAGAATAGCAGGATAATTGTCGGTCGTGTATTATGTACAAAGGTGCCTCCGAACTGTCTGGCAAGAGCCATTATACCTGAGATCCACACCAGCAGAAGAATGGGATTATCCGAAACATTTGCAAGTAAAGCAGCTATCCATTGGTTTGTACCAAGCTCAGTGGATGCGGTCAGTATCATACAGAAGGCCATGAAGAGGAAGAGAGGACTGTAGCATGATTTCAGCATATCTTTATAGGAAAATCCTGCAGTAACACGCTCCGTTTCCGGGAATTTCTTATTCAGGAACATGAATCCATATACAAATGTCGGAAGAAGCATAACTGCCATTGCCCACCTCCAGTCGTTCAGGCCTATATTGTTGAAAAGATATACGACCAGTCCGCCAATGACTATACCTGTGGGAAACCATGCATGGAAACGATTCAGTCGTCGTGTTTTTTCGTCGGTGTACAGGCTTGTAATCAGCGGATTACAGGCCGCTTCCACACTGCCGTTCGCTATGCCAATGAAAAGTGTTGAGATGAACAGGGTCCAGAACCCTGTCGCCATAATGGTAAGAACAATACCAATTACATGGCAGAAAAATGCAATAGCAATGATCCGGCCAAGACCAATAATGTCGACCAGTGGTCCTCCAAAGACCATTGCAAGCGTAAAGCCCCAGAAAGCCGTCCCGACGATCCATCCCACCTGTGCATGTGTAAGATTGAATTCCCCTGCCCATGCTTCAACAAAAGATCCTCTGGTTGCAAAAGCGAGCGCTGTTACCACCAATGCAACACAGCTTGCATTGAATAATTGGGTTTTCCTGATAGCGGTATCCATAAAGTGTTTATTTAGGTAGTTATATAAGAAGTTGATTAGTGATTTTTATTTTTCAAAAGCTGAATCAAAAGCGATATCCGACGGAGGAAAATCGACTGATTTAACAAATTCACAAGCTTCCATGGCACCGTGCTCCCGATCCATACCGCTGTCTTCCCATTCAACCGACAGAGGTCCTTTATAACCGATACGGTTCAATGCTCTGATTATCTCTTCGAAATTAATATTACCCCGCCCAAGGCTCCGGAAATCCCAGTAACGTCCTTTGGTGCCGAAATCGGTATGGCCTCCGAAAACACCTGCCTCGGCAGGGACATCAGACCATCCTGCATCCTTCATGTGAACATGAAAGATACGATCGCTGAAAGTATAGAGGAAACCGACATAATCCACACCCTGATATCCAAAATGTGAAGGATCATAATTGAATCCAAAGGCAGGATGATTGTTCAGCGCTTCAAGAGCTTTTCTCGCCGATGCAATATCAAAGGCAATCTCGGTGGGATGAACTTCAAGAGCAAAACGGATTCCGAGTTTCTGGTATTCATTAAGTATTGGTTCCCACATTATTGCAAACTCTTTGAATCCATCCTCGATCATTTTTGGCAGGTTTGGAGGGAACGAATAGGCAAGATGCCATATAGGGCTCCCGGTGAATCCGTTAACTATTGATACACCCAGCCGTTTTGCCGCTTCTGCTGTCCTTATCATCTCTTCAGAAGCACGCTGCCGTACACCATGAGGGTCTCCGTCTCCCCAGACGTATGCCGGCAGGATTGCCTTATGACGATCATCAATACGGTCGGCAACTGCCTGTCCGACAAGATGATTGGATATGGAAAAGATCTTAAGGCCGTACTTGTCGAGAAGCTCCCGCTTTGCCTTACAATAGGCATCATCTGCTAAATTTACTTCAAAATGATCTCCCCAGCATGCCAGTTCCAAACCATCATAACCGAAGGATTTGGCTTTCTGACATACTGTTTCCAGCGGGAGATCAGCCCACTGGCCCGTGAATAATGTTACTGGTCTGCTCATTTTTTTTATAGTTTATGATTATACTTAAGTAGGTGCATGTTGCTGGTTGCTGGTTGCTTGTTGCTTACCGATTTACTCATTACTGAATACCGATTACCGAATACCGATTACTGAATACCGAATACCGATTACCGTTTTGGATCATGCTAATATAAGAAAATCCTTTTCAACCTGCCTTAACCATTTGGCAGAATTTCTTTTCTTTGTAATAATACTATATAAACAATAAATGAAAACTTTATCTGATACCCTCCTTAACAGGAGAACGATACGTAAATATTCCGCAAAGAAGGTGGATGACGATCTGTTAAATGATATCCTCACAAAGGGTTGCAGGGCTTCAACCACAGGTAATATGCAGGTCTACAGTATTATTATTACAAGGGATCCGGTTAAGAAGAAAGAACTCGCTCCTTTTCATTTTAACCAGAAGATGGTAACAGAAGCTCCCGTTATGCTGACTTTCTGTGCCGATTTCAACAGGTTCAACCTTTGGTGCCGCGAAAATAAGGCAGATCCGGGTTATGATAATTTCCTTTCATTCTTTACAGCAGCCATTGATGCTCTTATTGTTGCCCAGACGGTTTGTATTGCTGCAGAAGCGGAGGGACTGGGGATCTGCTACCTGGGAACCACTACCTACACCGCAGATAAGATCATTGAATCATTGAAACTGCCTGAAGGAGTCGTGCCTGTAACAACAATAACCCTCGGATGGCCTGATGAAGCTCCTGAACAGCCCGACAGGCTTCCACTGGAGGCAATCGTTCATAAGGAAGTATACCATGATTATTCAAAGCAGGATATTGAAGAATATTACAGGTCGAAAGAAGAGCGGGAGGATTCCAGGGAATTCATCAGGGAGAATAATAAGGAAACACTGGCACAGATTTTCACTGATGTCAGGTATAAGAAGGATGACAATATCACTTTTTCCAGAATTTTATTAAAAGTACTACATGACCAGGGATTTATGCATCAGTAAAAGGGATTTCGGAAAAGTTATTTTTAACCGGGTCCGCAAAGTTAACGTAATGGATGCAAAGAGCGCAATGGATGCGAAGGGTGCGAAGGGTGCAAAGAGTGCAAAGGGTGCAAAAGGTGCAACGGGCGCAAAGTTAAGATCTTATGAATTAATTATTTGCGAACTCTGCGCATTTCCATTGCGAACTTTACAGTTAATGAATTCACCCTTTACCAACAACCACAGATCTTTACGGATTGTTCTGATGATAATGTTGGTATTATTTTCTATTTCCTGCAGCCGGGAACGTCCTGCAGATTTTGTCGATCCGTTTATCTGTACTCAGGGTGATCACGGACATTGGCTGCCCGCAGCACTGGTACCTTTTGGTCTTGTTGAACTTTGTCCTGATACCTGGCCCGGAAGTCTGACAGCCGACGGCGATTTTGCCCATGGGGGCTATGACTGGTCCGATAATCATATCAGGGGATTCAGCCATTTTCACAGAGGTAGCTCGGGAGGTACAACAATACATGACAGGGCAGGACTGGTTTCCATTTTACCTTTTTCGGAAATGCCTGCAGACAGTTTTTTTGTCAATCCGGTTGTCCGTGTTGATAAGGAAACGGAAAAGGCAACAGCCGGCTATTATTCAGTATATCTGCCGGAAGACAGGATACTGGCAGAGCTTTCAGCAACAACCAAGACCGGCATGCACAGATATACCTTTAATTCAGGCGGAGAGAGCCGCTTATTTTTATATGAGGGGAACAGGGGAGGGGCAACAGGAATTTCCTGCAAACAAGTTGATGATAACACTCTTGAAGGGTCAGTGGGGAATAAATACTTTGTGATAAAGTTTGATTCACCACTTACCGGGATCAGGATATGGAACGGCACCAGTATAGCTGACGGATCTTCTCCTGATAAACAAGACGATGGCGGGATAATTTGTGAGTTTGGCCAGATTAACGGCAAACCACTGATCGTTAAGGTCGGAGTTTCTTTGTCCTCAACCGGATCGGCAGGAAAAAATCTCAATGCCGAATCTCCGGGATGGGATTTTGAAAAGATCAGAAAGAATGCTTTTACATCCTGGAATGATTTACTCTCTTCAATCATAGTCGAAGGAAATAATGAAGATGATAAGAAAATATTCTATACAGCTCTTTATCATACCTGTTTTCTTCCTTTAATCCAGTCGGATGTTGAAGGTATATATCCGGGTCTCGATCAGCAGAACCATAAAGCTGAAGGATATATACATTATGATGGTTTCGCGTTCTGGGATTCATTCAGGACCAAATATCCGCTTTACAGCCTGTTTATACCGGCGGTGTACAGTGATATAGTTACTTCATTGCGTGATCTGTATGAGCAAACTGATAACTGGGGAAGACTTCCCGGATCAGATCATCCTCCCCACGGAGCAGATTTCAAAGCTGCCGGTAAGAATGGGTACCAGATATTTGCATCCTGCAGGCATGAACACATGCTGATGGTGGTGGCAGATGCCTATATTAAGGGTCTGATGAAAATTGACATGAATGAGGTTTACCCATATATGATGAGAGAAGTTTTGCTTCAGATGCCTGCAAAATACGATTCAGTCGGATATATACCTGCCAGACCCGATCAGACAGGCGAGTATTGCTGGGATAACTGGTGTCTGGCACAGGTTGCAAAAGATATGGGTAAGGATGAGGATTATGAATACCTTCTGAAACGATCCGAATACTGGAGAAATACATGGGATCCGTCAATAAGATATTTCAGGGCAAGGGCTGCTGACGGAAGCTGGCTCGATTTTCCGGAAGATCCCTCAATGAACCGCGAGAAATACACTTATGAGGGCAGTAAATGGCATTGGAGATGGAATGTGATCCACGATGTCCCCTCCCTGATTGAAGTTTTCGGAGGTAAAGAACAATTTTTGAAAGAACTTGAATATTTCTTTGATAATGATCTTTATACGGCCGGTAACCAGATCGACCTTCAGGCTCCGTTTCTTTTCAATCTGGCAGGAGCTCCCTGGCTTACACAGAAGTGGGTCAGAAAAATACTCACTGAGCCGATCGTGCAGAAATACGGGACACACGGATTCTTCCCGGAACCGGTTTTTGACCGGGTATATAAAGCAAC
>JAFGXK010000283.1 GCA_016936695.1 Bacteroidales bacterium
ATAAATAGCGGCAGGGGGCAAGGGGCAGGTGTTGGCAGTTAGCAGAATGCAGTTGGCATTCGGTAATCAGTAATCAGTAATCGGCAAAAAAAAATGTTTCTCGCAGATTTTCGCAGAGGAAACCCGCAGATTTTCGCAGATTTTATTCTCTGTTAATGGCGGGTTAACTATTTTACATCCAATTTATACTACTGCAAACTGGCAAAATATAGCTGCTCCCAGCTCCCTGCCCCCTGCCCCAGCAACCAGCAAAAAAAAAGGAAAGATAGTTGGGAGTTATCTTTCCTTCATTAACCTAAACCTGATCGTAGAATGTGGCCGGACGGCCAAATAAAGAACGTTTACATAATATAGACGCCTCGGAATACATTTTGTTGCAGGTTTTTTTGTTAATGTTATGTTAACCAAATGTTAAATCGGGGGAAGATATTCTTAACGCGCATATAATTAATGATATACGGCTGAAATATATTTTTATCTGAGTTTGTAAGCAATCGAATCTACCGTGTAGGAAGCAAAAATACCAAGTCCTCCCGTGATATTTGAATATGCCGGTGATATCTCTCTGAACGGATCGTCTCCGCCGGAATATTTGTTCAGCGACTTGTGCCACGAATAATAATCCTTGTCGGTATTGAGAATGTAAAAGATAAAAAGGGTTGAATCGCTGTCTTTCGGCAATCCTCCGTTATACACTGCATTTGCGAATATCCTTTTCCCGTCATTCCCTTCATCACTGAAATAAATGTCATCTGAAGTGTAGGTTTCGTAAATATAAGGGTAGGTTCCAAAATAGGGATTGTAATCAAGCACCTTGACTGAGAAACTGTAATAGTTATCCTCGCCTGGGGGATCGTTAAGATACACATTCATCTCAAGTTCCGAGAATCTGTTTCCGCCTGGATATTCGTACCAGGTTCTGACAGTGTCAACACTTATTGCGAGATCCCTCTTCTGCGGTACCGTGCATTCTGCTTCGGCCCTGAATCCCTTGTCGGACGAGACTTCAAGAAGATATTTTTTACCGTGGGCAACAGCAAGGTCTTTTCTCCTGAACAGGTATACATCGCCTGACGGTTCAAGATCGATCCTTTTCTGCCCGTCAGACATAGTTACAGTTAAATTCCCGTAACCTTCAGCAATATTCAGATCACCGTAAATCCTCTCATTCGAACTCACTTTTACGAAAGATGCGGAATCACGCGGGGAAATGAATGAGGTAATCACAAGTTTCTGTTCGAACCCGGGCAACTCTACGTTACTGGCTTCCCTTTCGCATGAAAGCGTTACCATAAAGATGACCGCAGTTGATAGGATATAAGTTGCTATAGTTTTCATCTAAAATTTGAATGACCAGGTAATTGAAGGAATTGTTGGAAAAAGTGTGACCTGTTTGAGCACACCTTCCCTTTTCCCGGTTTCGTCTGTCTCGGTTGTGCTGTAATAGAAGAAGGGATTAAGCCTGCAATAAGCATTATATACTGAAATCTCCCAGGTCCTTTCTCCCCACTTTTTTTGCTTGTGGAATTGTATCCCGAGATCAAGGCGGTGGTAGGGCTTCATCCTGAAATTGTTAAGGGAACCAAATTCCTGTGCCGAGAAGTACAATTCAGGGGGAAAATAGCCCCCGGGACTTGGTATATACTGATCGCTGTTTATTAATCCGGTGAAATTATGATACTCGGCAACGAAACCCGATAGTGGAAGTGTAACTGCATTTCCTGTTCCGTAAACCCATGTCCCTGAAATATTTATCCTGTCGTTGATCTTATAAAAACCAACTACTGAGATATCATGCCTCCTGTCGTACCTGGCATAGAATTTTTTCCCGAAGTTTAGTGAATCGAACTGCATCTGCGTCCACGACAGCGTATATCCTATCCAGCCTGTTAAGTTGCCTTCCTTTTTCCGGAGGAGGAACTCAATACCGTACGACCACGATCGTCCTGATGTAACGTTATTTTCCCATTTGATGTCTTCCATCTCTGATGGTTCACCAATTTCCAGGAAAGAGGCTCCTGCCTTATAACCTATCACATCATTCATTGTTTTGTAGTATCCTTCCATCGAAAAAGAAATCCCGTGCTTATCAAAATCCCTTACCATTCCCATAGCCGCCTGTTTCGATCTCTGAGGCTTAATCCTGTCGGTTGAAGGCACCCACAGATCTGTCGGAAGATTTATTCCTGTGTTTGTAAGCAGGTGGATATACTGGTTCATTGAAGCATAGGAAGCTTTAACCGCCAGTCCGCGTTTCACCCTCCAGGCAGCAGAAAGCCTTGGTTCAGGATACTGGTAGGTTGCCTTGTCAGCTGTGAAATGGCTGTATCTTATTCCTGAATTAATCTTCAGGGCTTCGAGAGGCTGCCAGGTATCTTCGGCATAGATACCGGCCTCCAGGCTGTTGACGTAGGTTACATCTCTTATACTCATCTGGTTGGGTATGTCGCGCTCGACAAAGGCATGCGGATTGAATCTGTGGAATATCGCCATCACTCCGGCCTTGACCCAGTGCCGGGGATCAGGGTGAAAATCCAGGTCGTGCTTTAAGGTTATGTCCTTGATTCCTGAATAATACTCGGCTCTGTAATCTTCATTTTCAACCACGTTCCTGAATTTGTCATATATGCCGAATGAATACTTGCTGTAAATAACCGACGTGTTGGAAAACAGCTTGTTGCTGAAAAGGTGGTTCCATCTCAGGGTTGCTGTGGAGTTGCCCCAGAGGAATCCTATATTCTCACTATATCCCGACGACCTGTATTTCATATAGAATTTGTCTTTCCCGAAATAACCGCTCAGGTAAAGCTTGTTCTTCCTGTTGAAATCATAGTTGATCTTTGCATTGAGATCATAGAAATAATACCCTGTGTTTTCCTCATCGGAAATAGCTAGAACAGGTCTGAGCACCATGTCGGCATAGGTCCTCCGGCCTGAGATGAGCAGTGAAGACTTGTTTTTCTTAAGTGGTCCTTCGACTGTTATATTGGATGAAATTATTCCTATACCACCTTCTCCGTGCCATTCTTCCCTGTTGCCCTCCTTCATGTTCATTTCCAGTACGGATGAAAGTCTTCCTCCGTAACGGGCAGGAAATCCTCCCTTGGTTAGCTCAACACTTTTCAGGGCGCTCCCGTTGAAGAGCGAGAAGAAACCAAAGAGATGGCTGGCGTTGTATACTATGGCATCATCCAGGATGATCAGGTTCTGGTCGGGCCCCCCGCCCCTGACGTACAATCCGCTGGAACCTTCCGAACCTTTCTGAATGCCGGGCATCAGCTGAAGGACCTTCAGTACATCCTTCTCGCCCATAAGAGAAGGGACCTCCCTTATCTGGGCAGTCTGGAGCTTTACGGAACTCATCTTAGCCGACTCACTTTCCCTTTCGGGGCGGTCAGCATTGACTGTCACTTCATTCAGCAGAAGATTGGGATTGAGATCGATATTAAGCTCCGTGTCCTTACGGAGGCCTGTTCGGATCGTCTCAGTCGTGAAACCCACATAGGATATTATCAGATCGACGGAATCGGCAGCAGGCAGGGTTAGGGAATAAAATCCGTAGGTGTTGGTCACGGTCCCGGTCTTACGGTCGGCCAGATAGATATTCACTCCAATAAGAGATTCGCCGCTGACAGCTTCCCTGACGTATCCGCTTATGGTACGCTTATCGGACGACCGCACCTGGCCTGCGACTTCAAAAGATACAATAACCAAAAGCATTAACAGAAACCGGATTCTCATTGACCTTGCTTTTCCATAAGAATAACCACAATATTAATGATAAATCCCGGTTTTAACCTTTGTAATAACGCTGAAACTTCTTAACTTGTGGCGTTTTAAGGATATATGATTTCAAAGCTTAAATACAGCTTCATGATGCAGCGCCTCGGACGAAGGCTCTACCACTGCCTGATGTTCTACAGCCTGTAATTTCCGTGTTTTTCATCCGGCTCCTTCCGGATGGTTTTCTCCCTTTATTTTGTGTCTTGTTTTATTGTTGTAATGAAAGGATTGATTTTCAGTGTCAAACGGTATTCGGTCCATGATGGTCCGGGAATAAGGGTGACCTTCTTTATGAAAGGCTGTCCTCTTTCATGCTGGTGGTGCCATAATCCGGAGGGTATATCACCGGAACAGCAAAAAATTGTACAGACAAGGAAAGTAGGGGAGAAGGAATTCCACCGGGATGAACAGGTGGGTAAATATTATTCAACCGGGGATATACTTGAGATACTAGAAAGAGAACGTATCTTCATTGAGCAATCGGGCGGGGGAGTTACATTCTCGGGCGGTGAACCATTAATGCAGCATGAATTCCTTTTGGAAGCTCTGAAAGCCTGCAGGGAATACGGCTACAATACAGCTGTCGATACATCGGGCTATTCCTCCGCTGAAAGCTTCATTTCAATCATGCCTTTCACCGATATTTTCCTTTTCGACCTGAAACACCCCGACGATGCACGTCATGTTGAATATACAGGTGTTTCGAATATCCGTATTCTTGAAAATCTTAAAATGATCATCGACAGCGGAACGAA
>JAFGXK010000284.1 GCA_016936695.1 Bacteroidales bacterium
CCAGACGGCCAGGCTACATTTAATTCGATAACCAACAACGGTACACTGACCCTCGAATCTGATGAAAATGGTACTGCTTCTCTGATTGTTGACAACTATACCGGAAATG
This sequence comes from Bacteroidales bacterium, assembly GCA_016936695.1. Classification (GTDB taxonomy): domain Bacteria; phylum Bacteroidota; class Bacteroidia; order Bacteroidales; family VadinHA17; genus LD21. The sequence continues at coordinate 110 of JAFGXK010000284.1, forward strand.
ATGCTGAGATTGAACTTTATGCCTCAACCAACTATTGGCATTACGTTTCATCTCCTGTTCAATCACTTGATGCCACTGCATTTGGAACACCAAATTTGGCAGCCTACTACGAAAGCAGGATTTCCAACAGTCAGGATGTCGGATGGATTGCCTATGACGGTTACAGATATACAGACGGAACAACATCCGACACTACATTTTCAACATTATCCGTTGGCATCGGATACGACTATTATAACACAGTTACAAACACCTTGTCTTTGAGCGGATCTTTAAACACATCAGGGCCTTCAATCAGCCTTGCCTACAACTCAAAAGGAACCGACCCTGATTATCCCGGATCACAGGGCTTTAATCTTTTAGGCAATCCGTTTACTTCCTGCCTTGACTGGGACCAAATTACGCTTGATCCATCAATAACCGGGGCTATCTATTTTACATATAATGGTAGTTATGCATCTTATGTAAATGGAGTTGGAACTAACGGGGGTGCTGGTACTATTCCCCCAATGCAGGGTTTCTTTGTTAAAACCTTAGCCCAGGGAACTTCTGTTACATTGTCTGAAGATGCCAGGGTTCACAATATCTCCCAGATCAGCTATAAAGGGGATTCAGAGGTCATACCTCTGATCAGACTTAAGCTTGAAAATAACCTTAAAAGCGATGAAGCAGTTGTCAGATTTGATGAAAAGGCAACTGCGGAATTTGATAATTTACTTGACGCCCTCAAATTCAGTCAAACAGGGAACGGTACAGGTATCTGGACTAAAACCGGAAATATTAATTTCAGCATAAATGGATTACCGTTCCCGGATAACAAAGTTGAAATCCCCGTTGGTATTTACACGGCTGAATCTGGTAATACTACAATTACCGGTTCCCAGATTGAAGGACTTGAGAATTATAATATAGTTTTAACAGATAAACTTACTGGTACATCAATTATTCTGAAAGAATCCGGTTCTTATGCTTTCCAGTCACAGACTGGCATAGTATCAGACAGATTCATTTTGGCTATCAGCAATATAAGTACCCCCGTACCTGAAATTACACTGCCTGAAGATATGTTTAAAATATATTCTTCTAGAGGAATATTATACATTCAGTCGCTTTCAGAAACATGGGATTCACAGCCCGGCACAGTGAGCATTTATGATCTCTTCGGAAGAAGAATTGTACAGAAGGATAACGTCAGCTGGTCCAATGGAGAGATAAAAGAATTAAGCCTGAATGCAGCCAATGGCATCTATATTGTTGAAATTAAATCTAAATCTCTAAAATTTATTGGAAAATTTAATTTTAATAAATAGATTTGCAGGTTGCTCGTCTTCTGACTATAGAACTTATGAAAAGAAAACATTATATAAAGCCATTAGTTAAAAAGCTAGTTATTGACAATTCTATTTCCTTGGTTATGATGACTGTTCCTCCTATGGATCCACATCCCAGACCCCAGGGAAGCAAAGGAACTGATACTCCTTTTTCAAGTCCGTTCGATAATAAGCCATTCAATTAGGAAACCATTAGGTGAAGAAACCCTTATATTAAACTTATAATAAAGAAAAGAGTGCTGCGGCACTCTTTTTTAGTTTATTATACTTTCATTTCCGTTGCTTTCCCTTGCTAAACAGCCACACAGACATGGCCGGCAGAACAGGGAAAAGATTTGTTATTCTGATTTAGTTTCTGCTATGATAAATCCATGCTTTTCTTCATCATATTCAACAATCCTGTAGCCAGCCTTATTCAATTCAGCTCTGATTTCTTCGCCCGTGAAATAATGAATATAGTTTGGTACTAACTTATCTCCCTGCTCAGCTCTCTCACCACCGCAGAAAAATCCCAGAAAGCCAGAAATACTTTGAATCAATCTGTCTCTTCTGTTTCTATCCTTCACCCAAATAAAGGATATCATAAGCCTGCCTGCTTCATTCATATAAGGATAAAGTGCCTTGAGAAAACGTATTCTGTTTGCACCTCCTTTAATATGCGAATATGCACCCCAGCCGATTATAACTACATCATGTTTTCTGATTTCGGAAGGTACAGTATTCCTCGGCAGATGATTTATGCTGCTGTCAACATTTTTCTTCTTAAGAAAACGATTACCATATTCAACAAGTGCGGCATTACATTCATAAGCATCAACTGTGAACCCTCTCTTGCTCAATCCCAATACTTCCCTTCCGCCACCGGCAGCAATAAGCATCACTGTTTTTACTTCCTTAAAATGATTTTCAATGATATAGGTCTCCCAGTCAAACAATCCCTTTTCATTGTAATCATCATCTATGTAAGTTGTACTTTCCTTATAATGAACCTCATCAAAATACCAAAGTCCATTTTTGCCAATAACCCCCAGCCAAAAGCCTGAATGGAAAGCGTCAAGAAAATTTGTAAGCATTTTAAGAAACCGGAAACAAGAGTCTGATAACCTTACCAGGAATTTGTACCATTTCATGGGCAGAGGATTTTCAGGCAAAGATAGCGATTTTAGGAAGTTTCAGGGTTGCAATGTTTCAGAGTTTCAGAGTTTCAGGGTTTCAGGGCATCAAGGCGTTTAGGCGGGAAGGCAGGAAAGAGGATGAAGGGGAGAAACGGAGAAGGGGAGAATGGGAGCAGAACTCCGTGCAACTCCGTGGTAAACTCCGTGTTACTCCGTGGTTAAAAAGAAATCCTATCTTTGTCAAATTGTTTCAACTATATGAAAAGGCTTTTATTTCTTTTCCTTATAATTATCCTTCCATTAAAAGTCACCTCCCAGGAGCTGCCCCACCCCGTAGTCAATACCGGCGTCTACGAGTTCCTCGATGAGCTGGCATCGATGCAGATCATCGAAATAAACTCCGCGGTTAAACCGTATTCACGGCTGTATATTGCGAACAAGCTGAATGAGGCAGATCAACAGCGGGAAATGCTCAACTCCAGGCAACAAAAGGAACTTGATTTTTACCTTATGGATTTTGGCAAAGAACTCCTCCTCTTCAGCCACGACCGCACGACCGCAAGACCGCAAGACCGCAGGACTTTTTTATGGCATGAAGGCGAAGAAGATACTTCTAACGGGAAAACTTTTAAACTAAGGAGGGATCTCTTCTACTATAAGGATTCATTGTTTTCACTGACAATTAATCCGATACTGGGCGGGGAGGTGTTCTTCAACTCTGACGGAAGAGCAACTTACGCCCGCAATTTCGGGGAGGCAAGGGCCTATATAGGTAAATGGGGTTTCTGGGCTTCGCTCAGGGATAATCATGAGAAGCCGCTGCTTGGTCGTCCGCAATATCTTACCAAAAGAGAGGGTGGTCATGTCAAGGGAGCCACCGACTGGAGCGAGATGCAGGCCGGGATTACCAGATCGTGGAGCTGGGGCTATGCAGGATTTGTGAAAGACCGCCAGCAATGGGGCAGCAACTATAACGGTGCGAATATATTCGGAGGAAATAATCCGACATTTTTCGCATTCAAACTTAACCTTAAACCTGTAAAGTGGTTCGAATTCAACTATTTCCACGGATGGCTGAATTCAATGGTAGTCGACAGCTCACGGTCATACTGGGTAAGCAACAGCTACGGACTGGATTACCGGGAGGTCTACCATAAGAAATATATTGCAGCCAACATGTTCACCTTCACCCCGGTGAGGAACCTGAACATTTCGGCTGGTAACAGCATAGTGTACACCGACAAGCATTTCAGTCCGGTTTACATGTTCCCGCTGTTTTTCTACAAGTCGGTCGATCATTCCTACACTTCCGGAGTAGACAACATGAACTCCCAGACCTTCATCGACATCAGCTCACGAAACATCCGGAATCTTCACCTTTATGCAACGCTGTTCATAGACGAGCTGTCGGTAGCAAGGTTCACCCGCGATGATGAATGGAATTTCTTCAGCTGGAAAGCCGGATTCAGGCTGAGCAACCTGCCGTTTCAGAACCTGTCGTTTACCACTGAATTCACATATTCCTATCCACTCTCTTATCAGCATTACGTTCCGACGCTCACCTATGATACTCAGGACTTCAACCTGGGGCATTATTTAAGGGATAACTCAAAAGAGTGGTATTTTGCAGTCGGCTACAAGCCGATCCGAACCCTCAATATCAGTGCCTGGTTCACCGATGCGGTCCGCGGTCCGGATTACACCAAGCTGGGAACCCCGAGGGTGGGTAATCCGCCGCTGGCGTCGGTGGAATGGCAAAGCAGGATATTCGGGCTACGGGCGTCGTATCAGGTTATCAATGATCTGTACACGTGGTGTAGTTTCAGTGTTTCAGAAGTTACAGGGGATGAGAGGTGGAGTCCGGAGTATTTCTACGGTCAAAAGAATACAATTAATTTAGGGGCGACGTTTGGGTTTTGATTTCTTCTTACTCGCTCCCGCTCTCACACTCACACTGTTTTACCCACCCCTACCCCTCCCGAGGAGGGGATCTTTAAAGAACCCACCCCTACCCCTCCTGAGGAGGGGATTTTTGATGGCGTACCTCTGCGTCTTCCATCTGCGTTAATCTGCGAGAACTTCTTACTTTTTTCTAATTTCAACATATTACTCACCCCCTTTCCCGTTTCCCCCTTTGCCTACTCCTGCTCCTTTTCTCATGTCAACTAAAGGATTAAGATTTCCTGCTACCTTTTGCGGGAGGCTTCCGGCCCCGTCCCCCCCGGGGGAAGGCGGGGGAAGGGGGTAAAGGCTACAAGTGAGCAGGGGGGTAAAAAAAGCAGGGAGGCAGGTGGTTAAAAAAAGGCAGCCAGAGATCCTTGATACTGCAACCCTGTTAGTTTCTTCTCTGCGAACCTTCTGCGTCTTCCATCTGCGTAAACTCTGCGAGAACCTTCTTCTTTTTTGTTTTTCCCACTTCTGCCCTTCGGAGGTGCCAGCAATGATAATTCTATTAAGTATTTATTTCCCGGATCGTAATGAATTAGCGTTGCCTTGAATGATATCCCTTACTATGATATCCAACTGTTGCCTGAACCATTCAGGTTCCGGGGGAGTATTTATCCAGTTTATTTCATCAAGGGCTGATACAGGAAAATCATCAATTATTTTTGCTATTTCAACAGGATTGACCCACATATCTTTCTGGAAGGCGTCATCAATAACCCGATTCCAGCCGAAAGGAAGTTCATGGCATATAAAAACCACATCAACCAGATCCTTTGCAGCAAATCTGGGCAAAGCCGAGATCTTGTTGGAAAGGATATTTTCCATAGTATCGGTGAGACGATATAAACCTGTAGCCACCGGAATTCCGGTCCGGAAAGGAATATCATTGACGAAATCGATCTTCAGAGAAGCATTTTCGTAGAATATTACCAGTCTGGCAAAACCCTCATCGGCCTGGAGTACATCAAATTTCAAATTCAACTCAGGCAATTTTCTAATCACGGTTTCTGTCTGAATTTTGAAGTTGTCGGATCCGTTTAAAAAGAAATCAAGGTCATCAGAATACCGGTGATTCAGCCATGCACGGCTCAGTGCAGTACCTCCCGTAAGATAAAAATCGACAGGCAGAGCATTCAGAAGTCCGAAAACTTTATCCTGCAGGGGATATAATATATTTTGATAATAATCTCTTTCCATCCGTGTAATACTTTCGTCTGGATTCCGGGAAAAGCCTTGCAATAATTTTGTCATCTAACAGCCTGGCAAGGTAAGCTGGTCCGCCGGCCAGTTGAATCAATTCATACCAGCTAAATGTACTGAGCGCTTTTAAAAGGATACGCTCATCATTAAATGCCTTCAACGGATCATTTATAACACTCTCCACAGCTTTCTTTCGGGCTGAAGAAGGAAGGTCCCAGAACATGCTGGCGATCTTATTTTTAAGTTTCTGCTCCACAATCAATTACCTTTGTGAATGGATGTGTTAACCAACAACAAGTAACTAGCAACTAGCAACCAGCAACTAGCAACCAGTAACCAGTAACTCAGCTTAATTAATCATCCGACTTTCTTCTTGGCTCATCCTTTTCGATGATCTTTATCTGGCCTGAAGCCTGAATAGCTTTAAGAGTAATTTCCTTTGAATTGCTCTCCGCGTTTTCAGCTTTCGAGAAAGCCTGTTTTATCTGCATTTCAAGGTCCTTTATTTTTGCCTGAAGCGATTCAACCTGCTGTACCTTCAATTTCATCTCACCCTCGTGATCCTTCAGCAATAATTGTTTTTCGTATTTATGTTCCTTTTCGAGCAGGTTGGTTGTCTCCTTTACTGAAGTCTGGACTGCTTTCTCAAGTTCGGCGGGGAAAGCCTGGGCTAAGTTCCGCAGCTCAGTCAGCTCACTCTCGGCTGCTGCAACCGACTGCTCCCTGGCATTGATCTCGGCCTCGAAAGCTTCCCTTTTCTGAGTAAGCTCCTTGTCAAGAATCGATTTTTTCTGCTCGTACTGATCCTTGTCTTTCTTTCGTGCCAGCTGCAGATTATACTGGTATTCTTCCTCTTCCCTTGTCCGTTGCTTCTTCAGTGATTCTTCCGCTTCCTTCCTTTTATCTTCCCATAGTTTTGTTTCCTTGTCGCGATTAAGTTTCTGGATTTTCATCTGTTCTTCAAACTCCGCTTTTTCAGCTTCTATTTCCTTCTCAAACTCCTGTTTCTTCTCCTTCTGGGCGCTAAGGATGGCAGCCAGGGAGTCGGCTCCGGCATTGATCTGATACAGGTCTTTCAGCCGCTGATCCTCAATTGCAATAGCTTCCCTGATCTTAAGGAGCTTCTGATATTCACCTGTAAGATCATCTTCTATCCTGTCGAGTGTATTGTTAATATTGAGTTTCAGGGAACTGATCTGTGTGATTATCTTTTCCTCCGTCAGTGTGGATGCTTCCGTAACAACAGCTTTTTTAGTCTTTTCCTCCTGCTCGGCTTTAGGGCTTTCCTGTTTGCTTTCCTGAATCTTCCCCAACAGATCGTTATATGCTTTCAGAATTTCATTTTTTGTACTGGTCGGGCTTACTTTCTTTTCCATATTGTCCAATTTTAATCACTTCAGTAAATGTAGAATATTTTCCTTTAGGTTGAAAATTTAAATCAGGAAAAGGGGGATATGGACACTGTTTTACTCCTCTTTTCGTTTCACCCCCCACCCCCCCTAAAGGGGGGCTTTAGAACGCTGTATTACATTTATTTACACGTATCTATCAGATTAGATTGCCAGACCTGCATTTGCTTTCGATCCGAAAACAATAAACTATCTAAGTGTGGATACCTCCCACACTAATAAATAACTCATTATTAGTTCCTTAAGCCCCCCTTGGGGGGTTTGGGGGTGAAAAAACCAGGGGGCCGGGGGGTGAAAAAAGCTTTAGGGGCGAGCTTCTGCAACACCCACCCCTACCCCTCCCGAGGAGGGGATCTTTAAAGAACCCACCCCTACCCCTCCTGAGGAGGGGATCCTTGATGGCGAAACTCTGCACTTTTCTTCTCTGCGTAAATCTGCGTCTTCCATCTGCGTTAATCTGCGAGAACTTCTTCTTTTTCTTCCTCGCTCCTGCTCTCACACTCACACTCACACTGTTTTACCCACCCCTACCCCTCCTGAGGAGGGGATCCTTAGAGAACCCACCCCTACCCCTCCTGAGGAGGGGATCTTTGATGGCGTACCTCTGCTTTTTCCATCTGCGTTAATCTGCGAGAACTTCTTCTTCTTTTTCTTTCCTTTCTCACAAAAAAAACTTTATTTTGATAATCAGTATTGAAAAGTCAGATGAAGATCCTGAAATTTAGGGCAGCTACACTTTCGATTGATATTCTTATACTTGCAATATCATTCCTGATAGCTATGTCGTTCAAGCCCTCAGGACTGAAAGGCTATCTCCCCTCCCATTCGATGTTTTTTGCCGGACTTACCCTTATCTGGATAATCGTTTCCATTCTGAACGGGAAAATAGGTCGCGGCAGGATTGTAAATTATTCCTCCCTGTTCGACCGGGTGTTGTCGAGCAATATCATTTCACTTGCCATTATAGCCCTGCTGATGTACACCATCAGGGAGTACGCCTATTCCAGAATTGTGGTTCTCGGCACCGTGGCAAATGCCACCATCATCGAGCTTATCACAGGTGCTGCTTACATTGCCTACAAGAAGGCTCACATCCAGGATTACGAGAATTACGCCGACTACAAGATAACAACCAGGAAATCGGAGCATGAACTTGTTGAAAAGGCAAAGTCAAACGGCAAGCTTAAGCATGAGCCCGAGGTTATAAATCCCAGGGTATTGCTTGCAATTGAAAAGGAAAGCGGTCCGGATGCTGCCCGGGAAATAATCCGTATGTGCGGTGGTAAGCTGAACGGCAAAACTGCAGTTCTTTCTACAACAACCATCTTCAATATCTCAAGTCTGCCCGAGGAAAACTATGATTATATCATTAACCTCAAAAGGATCAATGATATAATCAAGCTGAACGACTTTCTCGACGAGGTTAACCTGAAACTCAGGGATAAAGGAAATTTCCTCTGCTGTGTCGAGACGAAGGATCAGAGGAAAGCAAGGATACTCAGGAAGTTTCCCCCGGTGCTGAATTATATTTACTATTCCTTCGATTTTGTGCTAAAGAGGATAATGCCGAAGCTGAAGTTCACCAGGGGACTTTACAAGCTTATCACCCACGACCTTAACAAGGTTTACTCGAGGGCGGAGGCTCTGGGAAGGCTTTCGAGGGCAGGATTCATGATTGACCAGGAATCGTTCATCGGCGATATGCTTTATGTCGAAGCGACCAGGTTAACTCCGCCCATCCCGATGAACGGCATCAATTACGGTCCGCTGATCGCCCTTCCCAGGATCGGGAAGAACGGCGAATGCATCAAGGTTTACAAGCTGCGCACCATGCATCCCTATTCAGAGTACATCCAGGATTATATTTATAAGCAATATGATCTTCAGGAAAGCGGCAAGTTCCAGGATGATTTCAGAATAACATCATGGGGTGCTTTAAGCAGAAAGATATGGCTCGATGAACTGCCGATGCTTATCAATTTCATCAAGGGCAACATGAAACTTGTAGGAGTCAGACCATTGAGCAGGCACTATTTCGAGTTGTACAGCCAGGAACTCAGGGACCGCAGGATCCGACACAAACCCGGGCTTATTCCGCCGTTCTACGCCGATATGCCAAAGAACCTCGATGAGATCCAGGCCTCGGAGAACAGGTATCTCGATTCATACGAAAAGTGTCCATTCCTGACGGACACGAAGTACTTCTTCAAATCGGTGGGGAATATACTGTTAAATCACGCGAGAAGCGGGTAGGGAAAGGCGTGAGGTATGAGGCGTGAGGCGTGGGGCGTGAGGCGTGAGGCGTGAGGGCGTCAAGGCATGAAGGCACGAATGGCAGAATACAAAACCATACTGTTAATCTTAAATTCCTGATAAAATGACCGGATATCCAAAAACCACAAGTTATACGAGCTTCAAACGCTACTGCAAGGTACTGACACTTCGGGATGACAGGGAGTTGATAGAAAAATACAAGGAAGTTCATAAGCCAGGAAACACATGGCCGGAGATACCCCGGGGCATCCGCGAAGTAGGTATCCTCGACATGGAGATCTACATCCAGGGTACCAACCTGTTCATGATCATGGACACCGTTCCGGACTTCGACCACGACAAGGCCATGAAGAAGCTTGCAACACTACCCCGGCAACAGGAGTGGGAGGAATATGTTTCGAAGTTTCAGCAGGCGGGATCCAAACAGGCGACACCGGAGAAATGGGAGGTAGTGGAGAGGATATTTGAGCTTCAGCTCTCACTAACACACTGTTAAACCCACCCCTACCCCTCCCAGGAGGGGATCCTTTGTGTTCAAATCCCTACCCCTCCCAGGGAGGGGATCCTTGATTGCATTATCCTGCCAGTTTCTTCTCTGCGCTTATCTGCGTTTTTCATCTGCGCTTATCTGCGAGAACTTTTCTTGCGTACTTCTGCATCACCCACCCCTACCCCTCCCAGGAGGGGATCCTTACCCCTCACGCCGCGTACCTCGTACCTTGTACCTAATATTTTCCGTCTATTTCCGTTATATTTGTTAAAACCAATCATCCTATCATAATCAAATGAGCAATAATAAAAAAGTCTTCGTTTCCGGTTGTTTCGACATGGTTCATTCCGGACATATTGCATTTTTACAGGAAGCATCACAGTATGGGGATTTATATATCGGTCTGGGATCGGATAAGACCATATGGGAATTAAAGGGCCGCGAAACCATAAACTCCGAAGAAGAGAGGATGTACGTTCTGAGCGCACTCAAATGCGTTCACAAGGTGTTGGTCAACAAGGGCAGCGGACTGCTCGATTTTGTTGAAGACATGAAGAAGCTGGCGCCAGATGTCTTTATTGTCAATGAGGACGGCCACACCCCCGAAAAGGAACAGCTTTGCAGAGAGATGGGGGTTGAATACAAGGTCCTGAAAAGGATCCCCCACGCAAACCTTCCGGTAAGGTCCACCACGGCTCTTCGCGCAGTAAAACCGATGCCCTACAGGATCGACCTTGCCGGCACCTGGATCGATCAGCCCTACGTTTCGAAATATCACCCGGGAGCGGCAATAACCGCCTCACTCGAACCCACTATTGAATTCCTCGAACGCTCGGGGATGGCTACCTCAACCAGGAAAAAGGCAATTGAACTGTGGAACGACCATCTCCCGCTCGAGAAACCGGAGAAGCTGGCGAAAACCCTATTCAGGTACGACAACGATCCGGGCACCAGCGAGGTAAGCGGATCGCAGGATTCGATAGGCATCACCATGCCCGGGATCAACAGGTTCTGGTTCGACAAGGGCAACTACTGGCCATCGGTCTTTGAAACAATCTCCGACCTTGAAACAATAAAATGGCTCGAGGACAGGTTGTATATGTTGACGCTCTGGCCTCGTCCGGATGGTTATAATGTTCTCAGCGATACACATATCAGCACTGAGAACGTCAGGAGCCTTGCGGAAGCGGCCGATCTGGCCTGGGAAGGACTGAAAGCGGGGGATTACGGAAAATTTACTAAAGGATTCCTCGGGTCGTTCCGTTCCCAGATCAGGATGTTCCCGAAAATGGTAAACAATGAAATTGAAAAGATCATTGACCAGTACAGCGGAATTGCAGATGCATGGAAGCTGACGGGAGCAGGCGGCGGAGGGTATCTGCTGATGGTAAGTGAAAGGGAGATACCGAATACGTTCAGGGTGAAGGTGAGGGTGAAAGAGTTAGGAATCTAGTCGTGCGGTCATGCGGTCATGCGGTCGTGCGGTCAAAAAAGACCACAATTAAACTGGAATACATGACTGCAAGACCGCAAGACTGCAAGACCGCAAGACATATCAACGAATTGACGAACTATACAATGATAATTACAGTAACATGTCTAAAACAGCACTAATAACCGGAGTAACAGGACAGGACGGAGCGTATCTTGCCGAGTATCTGCTTAAAAAGGGATATACGGTTCATGGGATAAAGAGGCGCAGTTCGATGTTCAACACTGAGAGGATCGATCATTTGTACCAGGATCCGCATGTGGACAAGAGGGAATTCATACTTCATTACGGCGATCTGACCGATTCGATGAACGTGACAAAGGTGATCCAGGAATGCAAGCCCGATGAGATATATAACCTTGCGGCCATGAGTCATGTGAAGGTCAGCTTCGACACTCCCGAATACACGGCAAACGCCGATGGTATCGGAACACTCAGGATACTCGAGGCGGTGAGGCTGCTTGGAATGGCAAAGCAATCACGCATCTACCAGGCATCAACAAGTGAGCTTTACGGATTGGTACAGGAAGTGCCCCAGACCGAAAAGACACCTTTTTACCCGAGGAGTCCGTACGGGGTTGCAAAGCTGTACGCCTACTGGATCACGGTCAACTACCGCGAAGCCTACGGGATGCACGCAAGCAACGGAATCCTGTTCAATCATGAATCGCCCATCAGAGGTGAGACCTTCGTGACAAGGAAGATCTCCAGGGCAATGGCAAGGATAGCACTTGGACTTCAGGACTGCCTCTACATGGGTAACCTGTCGTCGCGCCGCGACTGGGGCCATGCCAAGGATTACATCAGGGCGATGTACCTGATACTTCAGCAGGACCAGCCCGATGATTATGTGATCGCAACCGGGGTGACAACTTCCATCCGCGAATTTATACTGAAGACATTCTCTTCGGCCGGACTTGATCTGGAGTTCTCAGGAGAGAAGGAAGACGAGACCGGGAATCTGGTGAATATAAATGAATCGGTTTTCAATGAAAGGATTGGCAAGGAGTATCTGGATGCGATAAAGCTGAGGATGAAGAATGATCCGGTGATGGTAAGGATAGACAGGAATTATTACAGGCCCACCGAGGTGGATCTGCTGATTGGCGACTCGACGAAGGCCAGGACAAAGCTCGGATGGCAGCCAAGATACGATCTGGAGGGGCTGATAGAGGATATGATCTCATCGGATATACAGGTGATGAAGAAGGAAACGCATATTAAGAACGGGGGGTATAAGACGTTTAATTATTTTGAATAAAGAAAAATTAACCACGGAGTAAAACGGAGTAAAAATCGGAGTAACCCAGTTATAACTCCGTGAAACTCCGTATTAAACTCCGTGTTACTCCGTGGTTTTAAAAAAATGATAATGAATCCAGATTCGAGAATTTATGTAGCAGGTCATACCGGTCTGGTTGGATCGGCGCTGACCCAAACCCTGCAGGAGAAGGGCTATACAAACCTTATCCTCAGGACCATGGAGGAACTCGACCTGACCGATCAGAAGGCTGTCGACGGGTTTTTCGCCGAACAGAAGCCTGAATATGTGCTGATTGCAGCTGCCAAGGTAGGCGGGATAGTGGCAAACAACACCTTACGGGCCGATTTCATCTATATTAACCTGATGATCCAGAACAACATAATCCATGCGGCCTGGAAGCATGGGGTAAAGAAGCTTCTTTTTCTCGGATCCACCTGCATATACCCGAAGAACGCCCCTCAGCCGATGAAAGAAGATTACCTTCTGACCAGTACCCTCGAATTCACAAACGAGCCCTATGCGATAGCCAAGATAGCAGGACTCAAGATGTGCGAGTCTTTCAATCTTCAGTATAAGACCAACTTCATTGCCGTGATGCCCACTAACCTCTACGGTCATGGCGACAACTACAACCTTGAGGCATCGCATGTATTGCCAGCGCTGTTAAGGAAGTTTCATCTCGGGAAATGTCTGGAGGACGAAAATTTTGAGGCAATAAGGAAGGATCTCGACAGGTACCCGGTTGAAAAGGTAAACGGAAGCTCAGAAAAGGAAAGCATTGCAGGGATACTCTCCAAATACGGTGTAAGGCGTACCCCGTCAGGAAAAGTTGAAGTGGGCATCTGGGGCACCGGCACTCCGCTGAGGGAATTCATGAACTCGAAGGACATGGCTGAAGCCTGTGTCTTCATTATGGAGAACATCGACGCTAAGGATATAGCGGCAATACACACTGCCGGCGTTACAGATCCTGAATATCATCCGCCTCATTTCCTGAATATAGGAACAGGCGAGGAGATAACAATAAAGGATCTTGCATACAAGATAAAGGCACTTACCGGATTCACCGGGGAGGTGGTATTCGACACCTCGAAACCCGACGGCACCATGAGGAAGGCCACCGACACCAGGGCGCTCAAGGGGCTGGGGTATAAACACAGGATCAGTCTCGATCAAGGCATAAGGCGGACTTATGAGGAGTATCTCAAGTACAGGTAAGAAGTCCTGCAGTCTTGCGGTCTTGCAGTCGTGCGGTCGTGCGCTCTTGCGGTCCTGAAGTCCTTATTTGTTGCCGGATTTAAGATATTTCATAAGACGACTAATGCCATTTATAAGGTTTTGGCATTTTTGTCTTCTGGAGAGTGCTGTTTCCCCGATAATGTAGTTTTGGTCCTCAGCGATATAATACATATTCTTGACTTCACCGGCAGAACCCTTGGAAATATTAAGAAATTGACGGAATTCGGCATCACTATTCCGGCAAAAACCTTCAGATATATTGTTCATTATTGAAATCCCGGCTCCGGTAACCTGATTTCGAAAAGTAAAATCTCTGCATTGTCTGAAATCGGAATATACAAGATTAACTAATTCCCTGGACATTTTCCAAATATCCAATTCTTCAAAATTTTTAATTGTTGCCATTTTAGCACGTTTTAAGGTAAGACACTTTATTCCACTGCTAAATTTACAACATTTTTTTGACCGCAAAACTGCACTATAATTCTTGACCGCAAGACCGCAAGACCGCAAGACCGCAAGACTCTTTAAAGCTTTCTAAGGAACGTCATCGGAATATTGACAATCAGGTTCTGGTCGAGACGGTCAATGCGTACTACCACCCTGCTGTGTGCGCCGGTGTGAATCAGTTCGCCCGTCAGTCCTACAAGGGAACCGCGTACAACCTCAACAACATCGCCCGGATCAAATCGTTCGGAAGTCACCTCGATCTCCGCATCGCTGTTGATCAGAAGCCGGAGATTATCGATCTGATTTTCCGGAATCGGGGCCGGCTGACCTTCGAAAGTCACAAAGCGTACAACACCCGGGACCTGGTAGACCTTTATGAATTCCAGAGGAACCACCTTAACGAAGATATAGGATGAAAGCAGGGGCACCTCGACCAGTTTTTTCCTGTCGCTCCATATCCGGTAAGTCTTCTGAAGCGGAAGAAAAACATTTATCCCGGCTTCAAAGAGTCTGTCCCTGACCAGCTTCTCAGCCCTCGGGTTGGTATAGGCGGCAAACCATCTCGGTTCAATCTGTTTTTTAATATGTCCGACGTTAACCGTATTTCCGTTCTTCTTTGGGTCCATTTCGACTGCAAACATTAAAGCGGGGGCAAATATAATGTATTTTTCCGCTCCCACTCTCACTCTGGCACTGCTTTTACCCACCCCTACCCCTCCCAGGAGGGGATCCTTGTGGGGCACCACCTTCACAACTTTTCCGGGTATGGTTTTTCCTTTTAAACCCAATAAAAATGAACTATATAATACGATTTTTTTATTTAAGGAAAAACAATACCTTTGCGCATTAATCAAAACACTTTGAACTATGGCTGAGAAGACGAGATATGCGGATGATGAGCTGGATGAATTCAGACAGATCATCCTGGCGAAGCTTGATAAAGCCAAAAGAGATTACGAAATTCTTAAATCAAGTATTACTCACGAAGAGAGCAATGATACTATGGATACTTCCCCCACGTTCAAGGTGCTGGAGGAAGGTGCAACCACCCTTAGCAAGGAAGAGGCCGGACGGCTTGCCCAGAGACAGCTTAAATTCATCCAGCATCTGCAGGCAGCGCTGATAAGGATAGAAAACAAGACCTATGGAATATGCCGTGAAACCGGCAAGCTTATCTCAAAGGAAAGACTGAGGGCTGTTCCTCATGCAACATTGAGCATGGAAGCGAAGATGAAGCAGAAGTAAGAAGCGGTATGCGGTGCGCGGTATGCAGAAGAATTAAGGAATAATACTAAAAAATTGAAAGCCGTTCTGAAAAGAGCGGTTTTTTTTATTACCTCGTAACGCGTACCGCATACCGCGTACCCTTTCCTATACCTTGAAAACCGATACCTTAACGTTTACATCATCTATATCCACTTCCCGGACATTATTGTCGGGAAATTCGCTTACAACGGCAACCCTGGTGGCGAGTGTCTGCGAGCCGATATAGCCTGCATGACGGTTCACTGCCTCGCGGATGAGATCATGATCCTCGATAAGGACCGTGATCTTGTCGGTTACATCAAAGCCGCTTTCCTTGCGGATATTCTGGATACGGTTAACAAACTCACGGGCAATGCCTTCATTGCGAAGATCGTCGGTGACTGTCACGTCGAGGGCCACGGTGAGCCTGCCTTCATTGGCAACCTGCCATCCGGGGATATCTTCGGATATGATTTCCACATCGTCTTTTGTCAGGACGATCTCATTTCCTTCGATAACCAGCCTGTGACTCCCGGTCGATTCCAGCGAGGCAATATCCTGCCTTGTCATTGCAGCAACAGCCTTGCCCAGTTCCTTCATCATCTTACCGTACCGCGGACCGAGTGTCCTGAAATCGGGTTTCACCTTTTTAACCAGGATTGAGGAAGTATCTTCGATATACTCGACATCCTTCACGTTCACTTCAGTAAGGATCAGATCCCTCACGGCCTCGAATTTCTCCTTGAAACCCTTTTCAGTAACAGGTACCATAATTCTAGCCAATGGCTGACGGACCTTTATGCTGACTTTGCGTCTCAGTCCGAGGATCATCGAGGAAACACTCTGTGCGATAGCCATCCTTTCCTCAAGGCCGCTGTTTATGAGAGTTTCATCATAGCCGGGGAAAGGAGCCAGATGGACCGAATCCTCTCCGGATTTCCCGGTGGTCATGTTCAGATCGCGGAACAGCTGGTCCATGTAGAACGGAGCGATCGGCGCAGCCAGTCGGCTTACTGTTTCGAGACACTGGTAAAGAGTCTGGTA
>JAFGXK010000285.1 GCA_016936695.1 Bacteroidales bacterium
ACAAACCAACTCATACAGTCAGGGAGGGACTGGAAGAAGCGATAGAGTGGTACCGGGCCAATTTGTAGCAGTTGTTACATTTTCTTAAATTAGATGATTCTCATTACCAAAGCGGCAAGATTCATCATAGCCGGCTTATAGTCATTTAAAAATTCACCTGTAACCCTGTTTCCGATCACAAGGCAGACTGTAAGGGCTTTGTGTCCAAGAAGGCCTGACAGTCCGTAGATGGCGGAACTTTCCATTTCATAATTGCTGATAGTCCTGCCCCGGAATGAGAATTCAGCCAACTTGCCATTTATTTCATTATCGAAGGTCTCAAGCCTGAGTTTTCTTCCCTGTGGACCATAAAAGCCAGGAGCAGAAATGGTGATTCCCCTGATAAAATTTTCTCCCTGGAAAAGCTGAGCAAGTTCCTTGTTTGCATTTACAGCATACGGGAAGGGGAGAGTATCTGGCCATTCAAGATATTCAGCCATTACCGACGACAGAATGTTGTCAAGAAGCCAGTCGTAACCCTCGTAAAAATGAATCAGTCCGTCGAAGCCGACAGCCGTTTCGGCAAGTACATAAGATCCTGTCGGAACATCTGCCCTCAAGCCTCCTGATGTGCCGATCCTGATCAGTGTCAGCGAAACGGGTTCGGCTTTTGGCTCACCTGTAGCAAGGTCGATATTGACAAGTGCATCAAGCTCATTTATAAGAATGTCAACGTTGTCGGTTCCGATACCAGATGAAATAATTGTAATTTCAGTTCCCCCGGAGAATCCGGTGACTGTCTTGAATTCCCTGTTCTCCTTCCTGACACGTATGTCAGTAAGCAGGGTTGACAACATATCAACCCGTCCGGGATCCCCGACGATGATTATTTTATCAGCTATGTCGCCCGGGAGAAGATTCAAATGGAAAATACTTCCGTCTCTGTTGGTTATCAGTTCGGTCTTCTTCTGCATGATGAAAAATTAGAGACTAAAGATAGCGAATTTGCCAGAAATCGTTCTACTGATAATACTCCATAATACTTCCGGAAATAAGCATAAGGGAAATTTCTGCCAGCTTTGCCTGATATTCGACTGAAAGGAGACTTTCGCGGGCATCAAGCAGGCTTTTTTGAACTTCCCTGAGATCAATTCCCGACAAACTTCCTAGTTTGTACCTTTCCATTGCTATTTCAAGGTTTTCGCTTGCTGTTTGCAGGTTCTGGTTCTCGAGGGTTATTAGCCTAAGGTAATTACTGTAGGCGCTGTAAAGAGTAATAAGGTCAGCTCTCACACCCTGCTCAATCTCCTGGTATTGCAGCTCCCTGTTTTGTATTTCAATCTCAGCATTTTTTAAGCTTCTCCTCTGGTTCAGGCCGTCGAAAATATTCATGCCAAGAGTAAGTCCGTAGTTCATTCCGTTAGTGCTCTGGCGGTCCATGGTCCCTGCCGAATAATTATTCAGGGTGGTTGTGTATCCCGAGGACGCGTTAAGGTAAGGATAGCTTCTTGAAGCCACTAGTTTCCGGTCAAACTCCGATATGGTTTTGTTTTTTAAGGCAATCAGGAGGCTTGTATTATTTGCCAGTGTCTCATCCAGAAGTTTCTCGAAAAGAAGTTCTGGATTTACAGAGATCGCGGTGTCCTTCGTGGAAAACAACTGACTCAGGTCCTCAACCGCCATCAGTTCATTAAGCCGGATCTGGGCCGCCCTGACCACCTCGGTCTGACGTGAAAGCCGGGAACTATCCGAATTCAGATAGACCCTTGACTGCAATACCTGAAGTTTTGAGCTTGATCCAAGAAGATAGCGGTCCTCATCAATCCTGAGTCTTTCTTTGGAAAGAGTGACGGCATACTGAAGATTTTTAAGGAGCATCGTCTGTTCGATATAATTATAGTATGCTGAAATTATGCCCGAAACAAGGTTCTCAACCGAAAACTGGGTGTTAAGCTCTCCGATTTGTTTTAGTTCATTGAGCTTTTTATATGTAGTCTGAACATTGAAACCGTTGAAAATTGTCATCCCCATCGAAAGCCCTGCATTTGCAGTCGCAGTATGTTCCCCGTTTGACTCAGTCTCAGTTCCGTCGGTGTAGTTCCTTCTGGTGCTGTTAATATTTCCTCCGTATCTGCCTGACAGGTCAAGAGAAGGAAGATATCCGGCATTTCCTATAGTGAAATTGTTTTTCGCCACTTCCTCGCTGTTTTTAGATATCAGCAGTGAGTAATTCTTTTCCAATCCGATACTGATACAGTCATTAAGGTCGTAAATGACCTGGGAACTGGAATTAATGCTGACTGCCAGGAACAGCAGGCTAGGCAACAGCAGCTTTAGTTTCATCATCATTATTTTTTGGTTCACTTGAGATGTAAGTATAAATGGCGGGCACCACAAAGAGCGTCAGGAAGGTTGAAAACATCATTCCTCCCACAACTGTAATACCCATGGCTACGCGGCTTTGGGCACCTTCGCCCAGTCCCAGGGCCAATGGCAGCAGTCCGAAGATGGTTGCAAGGCTTGTCATCAGGATCGGCCTGAATCGAGAAGCAGCTGCACTCTTTATAGCATCCACCTTGTTAAGCCCTGCTGATTTTCTCTGGTTGGCGAATTCCACAAGCAATATTCCGTTCTTTGATACCAGCCCGATTAGCATTATCAGTCCGATCTGGCTGAAAATGTTCATTGTGACATTAAAATACCACATGAAAATAAGAGCTCCGGTAAGGGCAAGCGGAACGGTCATCATAACTATGAACGGATCCTTGAAGCTTTCAAACTGAGCGGCAAGAACAAGGAAGATAAGGATAAGCGCAAGCATAAAAGCGAACATGAGGCTTGATGAACTTTCCGTATAATCCTTTGAGTCGCCGGCCAGAGCCGTTCTGAACGAATCATCGAGCACCTCATCGGCAATCCTGTCCATTTCTTCGATTCCTTCACTTATTGTCTGTCCTCGTGCCAGTCCTGCAGAAACAGTTGCTGCAACGAACCTGTTATAACGGTAAAGCTGGGGAGGAGCAGTTTCTTCCGAAAGTGTTACCAGATTGTCGAACTGAATCATTTCCCCTTTGTTGCTTCTGACGTACAACGATTTAAGATCCAATGGCTTGTTTCTGTTTTCCCGGGCAAGTTCACCAAGTATCTGGTATTGCTTGCCGTTCATAAAGAAGTAGCCGAACCTTTGTCCGCTGAGAGCAAGCTGAAGGGTCTGACCAATATTTTGTGTCGAAACGCCCAGTGTAATGGCTTTTTCCCTGTTTATATGGATCCTCAGTTCTGGTTTGGTGAATTTAAGGTTCACATCAGCCATTTGAAGGACCTCGCTCTCATTGACTTTGTTCATAAAAGGAGGAATTATCTCCCTTAGCTTCTCTATATCGGTTGCCTGCAAAACATACTGCACCGGCATTCCCATTCGCCTCTGTCCGAATGTTGATTGCTGCTGAACAAAGGCCCTTGCCTTGGTTTTACTCCTGACGTCAACGGAAAGCTGGTCGGCAATTTCCTGCTGTGACCGGCTTCTTTCATCAGGTTTTACAAGGGTTATCCTCAGATTGGCAAATGTGCCGCCACGCACCATTGTTGTATAGGAGATTTTTTCAGGAACCCTGTCTTCAACAAGTTCAGCCAGGTCATCCACATATGCAAGCATATATTCATAGGTAGCTCCTTCAGCTGCAGATGTGTTTATCGTAATCTGCGACCTGTCTTCCAGTGGAGCCATTTCTCCCGGTATTGTAAACCAGAGCAAGGCAATCAGGCCAATTGATAAAAAAAGGATTATCAGTGCGAACCTGCGGTTTTTTAAAAAAGTCTCCAGGTTCCTTCTGTACCATTCATTCATCCCGATGAAAAACGGCTCGGTTTTCCTGAATATCCAGGTATGGCTCTTTTCCTGCCGCAGAAGCTTGGTGGAAACCATTGGAGTCAGAGACAATGCTAGAAAAGCAGATATTGTTACGGTTCCGGCCATTACTATTCCGAACTCCCTGAACAACCGGCCGGTGATGCCCTCCAGAAACACGATGGGGAAAAACACCGAAACCAGAGTAATTGTGGTCGAAATAATGGCGAAATATATCTCTTTTGAACCCTTAAATCCGGCTTCAAGTGGAGACATGCCCGATTCCACCTTGACAAATATATTTTCCATTACTACTATGGCATCATCCACAACAATCCCGATCGCCAGGACGAGGGCAAGCAGTGTTAGAACATTTATTGAGAAGCCGGCCAGGTACATTATAAAAAACGACCCGACCAGGGAAACAGGTATTACCAGAATAGGTATTATTGTAGCTCTCCAGCTCCTTAGGAAAAAGTAAATGATAACCACTACCAGAGCGAAAGCAATAAATATTGTGTCCTGAACCTCTTTAATGGATGAACGGATATAAGCCGTATTGTCGAAGTTAACATTTACCCTGACGTCGTCAGGAAGGTCTTTTCTTATATAATCAAGCCGCCTGTATACTTCATCAACTATTTCTATATGATTTGATCCGGGCTGCGGTACAATGGCAATCATAGCCATGGGAACACCATTGTTTTTAAGAATTCCCCTTATGTCTTCAGGGCCGAGTTCAGCCCTTCCTATATCCTTGAATCTGACGATCTGATCTCCTGTCTGCTTTATTATAAGGTCGTTGAATTGTTTTGGAGTAGTCATCAGTCCCATTGTCCTGATCGTCAGCTGAGTTGTTGTTCCCTCAATACTTCCGGATGGCAGTTCGACGTTCTCACGTGATATGGCATCCCTTACGTCCATGGGTGTAAGTCCATAACCTGCAAGTTTCACGGGATCGATCCATAAACGCATTGAATAACGCTTTTCGCCGAAGATATTTACAGCACTAACACCTGAAACAGTCTGGAGTTGTTCCTTCAGGGTCAGATCGGCGATCTCCGAAAGTTGAAGCAGCGATCTTCTGTTACTTTCAACTGTCAGGAAGAGGATAGGATTTGCATCAGCGTCGGCCTTTGTAACGGTAGGTGGGTCACAGTCGCGCGGCAACCTGCGCTGTGCCTGAGAAACTTTGTCCCTTACATCATTTGCAGCAGTTTCCAGGTCGACTGAAAGCTCAAATTCGACAGTGATCCTGCTGGATCCCTGGCTGCTTACACTTGTCAGGGTGCGAACTCCCGGGATACCGTTTATTGACTGCTCGAGAGGTTCTGTTATCTGGGTTTCAATAACATCTGAATTTGCTCCCGGGTATGATGTATTGACAGATATTATAGCGGGATCAACACTTGGAAATTCGCGGATACCAAGGAATGATGCCCCAACTATGCCGAACAGTACTATTACAATGGCAAAAACCGTTGCAAGGACCGGCCGGTTTATACTTGTCGATGATAGACTCATTATTTAATTTATGTTTATTATTAATTTAAAACAAGGGTGTCAAGCACCACAGGGAGGTTTTGTCTTAGCTGGAGGATGCCTGAAGTAAGAAGAGTGTCACCGAATTTAAGGCCGTTTGTGATCTGAACCTGCGATTCTGTTCTTAGTCCGACACCCACCTTGACTACTTCTGCCTTGCCATTCCTGTACACGTAAACCATTTCTCCCTCCATTTCAGGAGTAATTGCCTCGGTTGGAATAGAAATGGCATCATCGATTTGTGAAAGAAGAAGAGTAACCGATGTAAAACGTCCGGGTTTAAGTTCTTCATTGTTATTGGGATAAAGAGCACGGATAACAATCGACCGTGTAGCGACGTCAACTTGGGGATCAATCGCATATACTTTGGCATTGTATATTTCGTTTGAGCCATCCATTGTAAAGGTTACAGGATAACCGATTTTAATCTGATTTGCATATCGTTCGGGAATCGTGAATTCAATTTTTATGGGTTTGATTTTTACAAGTCGTGCAATTTTTGTCGAAGGATTTGTGTAACTACCCTCACTAACATACCTGAGTCCAATAATACCGTCAAAAGGTGCCCGCAGCTCAGTCTCAGCTATCCTGGCCCCCACAAGGTTTATATCTGCCTGAATAGTCTGGAGCTCGGTTACGATCTGGTCGTAACTTTCCTGGCTTATTGCATCCTTGTCGAGAAGGCTGCGCTGCCGGAATTCCTTTTCTTCAACCAGTTTCTTCTGAGCCTGAAGCTTCTCGAGCTGGGCCTGAAGAGGCCTGTCATTGATTTTTGCAAGCAGATCTCCTTTTCTGACACGAGTTCCTTCTGTAAAATTAATGCCTACAATTTTACCCGAGGTTTCAAAAGCAAGCTCAACAGTCTCGTCAGGCTTTAATGTACCTGTACTGACATAAAGGTCGCTCATCTGCTGGGGTTTAATAAGATAACCACTGACATTCAGCACTTGTCGTCCTGACCCTCCGGGTCCACCGCCTGCAGTCATGCCCGGTCCGCCGGGTCCACCTGATTTTGACGAAAAGATTGGTTTTATCTTTGGATATAAAACAATCACTGCAGCCACAAGGACAAGCATAATTGTTATTATCAGTCTGTTTTTTTTCTTCATACCGGTCTGTGCTAATAGAATTTACTGTTGATTTGAAAACGTACCTGAACCACAATTGTTCATGCCTGAGTCCTTTTTTACGGAACCGACACAAAAGTAGATTATTTCATGCTGATTAAACAGCATGCAATTTTTAAAATATGTTAAAACAAAGTTCACTCAATCTTTGTGGTTATTATTTTGCAAAATTTCACAAAAGCATATCCGGAATTTAAGGTTTCTTGATATTTTCGCAGATGCTTTCCGTGAAAGTTCGGACAGCTTAATCACATTCACTAAGTATTATGATACAGAGAATTCAGTCTTTATATTTGTTATTGACATCCATTGCATCAGTATTATTCCTTAGCGGGAACTTTTTAAGCTTTTTTAATGATTCAGGATCCGGTATATTCATGAATTACCGGGGAATCTGGACGGCAGGGCAGGAAGAAGCACTTCAAAATCTTGAAAATCAGATAATCATACCGGTTATTGTTTTGCTGATAATCATCCTTTCGGTTGTTGCCATTCTCCTGTACAAAAACAGAAAATTACAGATTAAGTTTGTACTTGCAACAGTACTTTTATCAGCTGCTTTAACAGCACTGACGGCCTGGTTAGCATATTCGGCAGGGGAAAAATATCAGGCAGTACTGAATCCGGGTATCCGTACATTCCTCCCGCTGATAATTTTGATTTTCAGTATTCTGGCATACCGGGGGATAAGGAAAGATGAGAACCTGGTCAGGTCATACGACAGACTCAGGTAAAAATTAAAGGTGGATTTTCTTGAATCAGATTATCTGCAGATTCTCCTGGTCGGTTATCTTCTCACAATAATGGCATTTCAGAGCCACACTTTTCTTTGACACAACCCTGAAGCGGGTGGTAACACGTTCAAAATTGGTTATGCATTTGGGATTCATGCATTTTGCAATCCCGACAATTTGTTCAGGCACTTCAACCACCTTCTTTTCAACGACTTCATAATCCCTTATAATATTAAGCTTTGCATCGGGCGCTACCAGGGCTATCCTGTTGATGTCGGTGTCCTCAAAATATTTCCCGGATATCTTGATAATGGCTTTTTTCCCCAGTTTCTTACTTTCAAGGTTTGTTCCGAAAGTGATCTGGCTATCGATGTGGTCGAGTCCAAGGATTGAAATGACCTTAAAAAGATTCTTTGCAGGAATGTGGTCAATTACAGTCCCGTTCTCAATTGCACTTACGCTGAGTTGTTTTGGTTCTTTCATTTCAGCCTCCGGATTATTTAATTCCTAACAGTGAACATAATATTGCCTGCCGTGTAAAAACTCCGTTCAGTGCCTGCTCAAAATAGTAGGCCTTCGGGTTGGAATCTACATCAGTATGTATCTCGTTCACCCTTGGAAGGGGATGTAGTATCCTCATATTTGGCTTTGTATTGGCAAGCATTGCGTTTTTCAGGACGTAAACATTTTTGACTTTTTCGTATTCAATAGGATCAGAGAATCTTTCCTTCTATA
>JAFGXK010000286.1 GCA_016936695.1 Bacteroidales bacterium
AATAACCTGGACCAGCACCACGATGATGGCGATTACCAGCAGGACATGAATGACTCCACCCATCGTGTAGCCAGTCAACAATCCAACACCCCATAGAATCAAAAGAATTACAAATATGGTCCAAAGCATTTTCGACTCCTTTCTGATATACAGCATCAGGATACGTTCGTTTATTTCAATAAAAACAGTTTATAAATCTGTCCGGGCATGCCTCTCAAGGGAGGGTTATTCCATTTGAGAACCCCCTACATGTCCTTTTTCCAATTCGAGGATCTTTTTTTTCAACTTAAAGATCTCTTTATTCAAGCTCCTTACATCAAGTGATTTCCTCACCAGCTTAGGTAAGGCCAGAATCGCCAGAATAGCCCCACCGATCAGAGAAGAATAAAGGATCAGGGCTGTATAAGACATCTGAAGATTCCAGGTGATGAATTTCAGCTCCAAAGGCATGCTGTTCTGTAAGCTGGTGATGATAATTCCCAGGACAAGCAAGAAAGCAATGATTAATGTAAAGTACATAAATTTTCTCCCTCGGGTCTGTTGCAGGACCACTGGATAGGCCATAAGGGCTTTTAATCATAAAATAACAATAATCATGCTATTTCACATTTTAGACTGACTCTATCCCCCGATATGACCGTGCTTATTTCTTTGTTCTTTCCTTCTCCACCTTAGCCGCTTCTTCTTCTCGCATCTTTTTTTCCATTTTGGCCAGAAGCTCGGCTGTGCTCTTTCTCAGATCTTTAATTCCCCCTGTTCTTTGAAATGCCAAAACCGCAATGATCAGCGCAACAATGGCAATGACAAGATTTAAAATTTCCATAATTAATCCTCCTTTTTTCGTTAGTTAGGTTTGCCTAATAATTTTTTGCCCGCAGGCTGCCTTATCACGTTTATCATTATGATATCTGGGACCTCCCAGGATCAAATGATATATATTTCGCATATCCTCCGGTAGTGATGGCCATATATCGCAAGGGTGACGGCCAATGGCACGAGCCTTGGCTTGTGGAACAGGGTCCATAGCAACAAATGCCAGTAATGGAGTCGTTCTTTACCCAAAACACCGAGCCGAAAGCAGGACTGCATAAAGGCAAGTGCCCTCTGGAAATCCATTGGTACTGTTATATCAGGGGCCTTAATGTCTTTAAGGAAATTCCTGACCCTCCGGTAGAAGTTATGGGGAGAATAGATATTTTTCATAATTGAACGGTACCCATCTAATAGCCTGTCCAGACCCATTTGGGGGAGGATATTGGTCGTTCCATCCACATTGTCTCCGGAAAACGAGCTGACCACCCGGTTTTCCCTTTTGAGCCGGTCAAATAGTCTTGTCCCGGGAGGGGCCTGGAGCATTCCTACCATTGCTGCTACGATTCCACTTTGCTGAATAAAATCTATTTGACGCTGAAAGATGGAGACGGTGTCACTGTCGAACCCGACAATAAAACCGCCCATCACCTGTAATCCGGCCTGGTGGATAGTTTTAACGCTTTGGAGGAGATCCCGGTTTCTGTTCTGGGTCTTATGACATTCCGTGAGACAGGCATCATCTGGCGACTCAATGCCGATAAAAACGGAATCAAATCCGGCCTTGACCATCATGGCCAAAAGCTCCGGATCATCGGCCAGATTGATAGATGCCTCAGTGTAAAACACACACCCCTTTTTATCTTTTCTCCATTCAATCAGGGCTGGCAGCAACTTTGCTTTCAGGTACTGTTTATTTCCGATAAAATTGTCGTCAACAAAGAATATTGAACCATGCCATCCCGCATCATAAATATTATCCAGTTCCGCAATGACCTGTTGAGGCTTTTTCATACGTGGATGATGACCGAAAAGCACCGTCACATTGCAAAACTCGCAGTTAAAAGGACATCCTCTGGAAAACTGGACGGTCATGGATGCATATCTTTTCGTGTTTACCAGACCCCATGAGGGGATGGGTGTGTTATGAAGATTGCAGAAACCGGATGCCCTGTAGATCTTTTCAGGATGTCCGTTTTTCAAATCCTCAAGAAAAGCTGGCAATGTAAGTTCGGCCTCGTCGAGGACAAGATGATCCACCTCCCCGAACTCCTCAGGTTGGGCAGTAAAAAGCGGTCCACCCGCGACAACCTTCAAATCCTTTGCCTTGCAACGAGCGATAATTTGTTTTGCCGATTTCCGTTGAACCGTCATTCCTCCGATGAAAATCAGATCCGCCCACGAGAGATCATCATCCGTAAGGCAGTCCACGTTGACATCCACAAGACGCTTTTGAAATTCATCCGGCAACAGGGCTGAGACTGTAAGCAGGCCCAGTGGCGGAAATGCCGATCTCTTGTGGATAAAATTCAAGGCATACTTGAAACTCCAGAAAGTATCCGGAAATTTCGGATAGATAAGTAAGATTCTCATGGATGCTCCTTTTTTTGCATCAAAGTACTGCTCGCTCATTTCGGGATGGTCTTCAGGAATCTCTAAGGTCTCTATGTCGTCTCGAAAAACAAGCGTTTAATTATTATATATACAAACTTCATGCCATACTGGGTGAATGGAATTTTAATTAATGTAACATGTTGATCTGGTTATTAAAAGTAACCTCAAAAGGTTGTTGAAGGAGGGCGGGATTGACGTTAAACATTCGTCATATATGGCAACTGTTCATATATGACCACCATTCTGGCGTGTCTCAGATAAAGCGAGTGGTGGCTTCGTTAGGATATATAAACAGAGTGATCAGAGAGAAAAAGAATTTGAAGGTTTTATGGATTCTGAATGCCAAGTTTTCGCATTCGGGCGCGCAACGTGCTGCGATTCTGGACAAGCGGTTGACACAGGCATCATCACGTCGAGCCCCTGTCTACGAAGTAATGGCGCCTGCCGATAAGTACGAAGGCAGTTACAGTGATTAGAGCCTTAAGCATTTTTATTCATGGTACAGGCGTGACGGGGGGCAGAGAAGTTATGGCTGGGT
>JAFGXK010000287.1 GCA_016936695.1 Bacteroidales bacterium
CCCGCCGAGGGGGGAAAAGGAATCATAATCAAATCCAAGTATAAGATAGGCATAATAGGCAAGAACCGATACAAGGCTAGACCTGTATGAGTTGGGATCAAATTCCAGAGGCTGAAACTCGACATACCTGAACTGAAAATTATTGTCAACAAAATTCAGGACTGTGGAGTTATAGGTGGTATTATAGACAGGGCGGCGGAGCTGGACCTGAATCGTACCCCTGAATTCATCGGCCGAATATTGTTCTGTAAGATTTATCAGGATATTGCAGTCAACCCTTTCCGCATAGCTGAACACATGATTCGACCATACGGTATTGTTCATGAACTCGTAGATATCCCTCTGCATCGATTCGAATACCTGCCGGTTTGAACCCTGAATCTTCTGAGCCGATACCTGAACATTGCAGTTCAGTTCCTGTGATTGGATTATCCCGGCGAACTGAACCAGCAGTATCAGCAGGAAAAATCCTTTATTTTTAATTGGGTTCATCATCATCAGCTTTTAAGCAACGCAACTATTTTATCCAGAATATCCCTTGCAGCTTCATCCTTTGATTTCAACTCAAATTTATCAATAATATTGTTTCTGTCAATCAGCGTAACCTTGTTGGTGTCAAAGCCGAATCCCGCCCCTTCGTCCTGGAGTGAATTCATCACTATCAGATCAAGATTCTTGCGTTTCAGTTTGGCTGCTGCATTGGCCATTTCATTCTGAGTCTCAAGTGCAAATCCGACAAGTAACTGGGATTTGCTTTTCATTTTCCCCAGTGCTGCAGCTATGTCGCCGGTGGGTTTAAGCTTCAGAAGGATTTCCTCTCCTTCTCTTTTTAGTTTTCTGTTACTGATTTCAGCAGGGGTGAAATCAGCAACCGCGGCCGACAGAATTGCAATATCGCATCCGGGGAATGCAGCAATACATTCGGATGCCATATCCTGAGCCGAGACAACATTTATAATTTTTACCGATGGGTGTTCAGGATTTCTTTCCACGGGTCCGAGAACAAGGATTACTTCTGCCCCATAACCTGCTGCCATATCGGCAAGGGCGATTCCCATTTTTCCGGTCGAATAATTGCTTATGAAGCGCGCAGGATCGATCTGTTCACGGGTAGGGCCCGCATTAATCAGAACCCGCTTTCCTGTCAGAGGCTTATAGTTTTTTTTTTCAGGAAGAATGCCTTGATCTCCCCGACAATATCTTCAGGTTCCGACATCCGTCCCTTTCCCGTAAGTCCGCTGGCAAGCTCTCCTACGGGTGCATCCAGGACTTTTACCCCAAAAGCTTCCAGTGTCTTTATATTTTTTTGTGTTGAAGGGTGTTCGAGCATGTCAACGTCCATCGACGGAGCAACAAAGACAGGGCAGCGTGCCGACAGAAAAGTGGCAAGAAGCAGGTTGTCGGCAATTCCACCTGCCATTTTTGCCATTGTATTCGCTGTTGCAGGTGCTATGAGGAAAAGATCGGCCCATGTTCCAAGGTCGATATGGCTGTTCCAGCTTCCGTTTTCCGGATTGAAAAACTCACTCAGAACAGGATTCCTGGATAATGTTGAAAGTGTAAGGGGTGTTATGAAGTTCTTTGCGTGATCGGTCATTACTACCATGACCTCGCATCCCTCCTTAACGAGAAGTCTTACTATCGAGGGTGTTTTGTAAGCCGCTATACCTCCCGTAACTCCGACAAGTATCTTCTTCCCCTTAAGCATTGGTTTCAGATTTTCGGCTTCGCCGGAGAGATGTCAGGATTACGGTAAAATATCTTGCTCTCCTCAAATTCCTGAAGCGCAATAAGCGTAGGTTTGGGAAGCCTTTCATAAAACTTGGAAATTTCTATCTGCTCACGGTTTTCGAAGACCTCCTCAAGATTATCGGTATAGGAAGCAAATTCCTCAAGCTTCTTGTTAAGCTCCTGCTTCATCTCAACCGATATCTGGTTTGCTCTTCTTGAAACTATAATAACCGTTTCATAGACGTTCCCTGTATCCTTGGTCAGCAACTCCATGTTTCGGGTCACTGTGGTTGTGGGCGCAATTGTTTTTCTGTAATCCATATTGTTTTACTGGTTGTTTACTAAATTGTTAACCGGATCAATCTTCAGATATCCGGCGGTTGTTTCGTAAATCTTCTGTACTTCCTTTGAGTATTTGCTCTCGGGATATTCCTCCATAAACGAAAAATAATCATCCAGAGTTTCCTGATATCTCTCTTTCTGCTTGTTCGGGACGCTTTTTTCCGCATAGAGAAACATCGAATGAAGCTTGAGGTACATCATTTCCTCCCGGTACTTTGACTCTGAGTATTCCTTAAGGCTGTTTGTGAGTGCGGTAATAGCTGCCTTATATTGCCTCATGTTGTAATAAAGTCTGGCATTCAGATAGGACTTCTCAACAAGCCTGTCCTGAAGAATCCTGAGATATTCCTGGGCTTCCCCGACTTTGGGACTGTTTCCAAACCTGTTAATGAAGACGGTGAATCCTTCAATAGCGCTTCTCGCGTTTTCCTGGTCAAGCTCCGCGCGCGGAGCTATGTTATAATCACACAAGGCCCCCAGGAAGGTTGCTTCTTCCGCATAATCTCCAAAAGGATACTGCTCAACCAGCGATTTGAAGAATGACCCTGCAACTTCATACTGCTTCATCCTGTAATAGCACTGGGCATTGAGCCAGTTGAGCTCCTCCGACTCGTCAGTCGCCCTGAACCTGGGAATGACCTGGGAAAACAATTCAGCCGCCCGGGCATATTGGTCTGTATCGAAGAACTCCCTGGCCTTGGTCTTCTTCAATTCGTAATCGGTGCTCTTAAGCAGCTTTTCATATTCGCCGCATGAGCTGATGCTGATTGCAACCGCAATTAAGATATATAGCCTGACTTTCATAAAAAATGTTGCGCAAAATTACAACTTTTTTTTGAATCGCTGAATGAATGACCAATATTTAACTATAAGGCAAATTAGGTATAAAGTGGTATCGCTGAATAAGCCTTATTGTTTACATTTGTGCCAAATTTTAAAAAGCACTTCATAATGGATATTTTCAACAAGATCAAAACCAACATGGGAGAGTTGGGTCAGTATTCAGCTTTGGCGCACGGTTATTTCATGTTTCCCAAGCTTGAGGGTGAAATCGCCCCTAGAATGATGTTCAGAGGGAAGCAGGTACTTACCTGGAGCCTGAACAATTACCTCGGCCTAGCAAACGATCCGGAAGTCAGAAAGGCTGATGCAAAATATACTGAACAATATGGTCTTGCCTATCCAATGGGTGCCAGAATGATGTCGGGCCAGACAACAAATCACGAAAGATTTGAAAAAATGGCAGCAGAGTTTGAGATGAAGGAAGATGCCTATCTCCTGAACTATGGTTATCAGGGAATGGTTTCCATCATCAACGCTCTTGTCGATCGTCACGATGTAATTGTATACGATTCCGAATCCCATGCATGTATCATGGATGGACTTCGTCTCCACTTCGGCAAAAGGTTCGTATATGCCCACAACGACATGGCAAGCTGTGAAAAGCAGCTTCAGCGGGCAACAAAGCTTGTGGCTGAAACCGGAGGAGGGATCCTGGTCATTACCGAAGGGGTATTCGGTATGGCAGGCGACCTTGGAAAACTCGACAAAATAGCCGAACTCAAAAAACGTTTCAATTTCCGCCTCCTGGTGGATGACGCTCACGGATTCGGTACAATGGGTGCCAACGGAAGAGGTACAGGAGAACACTTCGGGGTCCAGGACCAGATTGACGTCTATTTTGCAACTTTTGCCAAGGCAATGGCCGGCATCGGTGGATTTGTAGCAAGCACAAAGGAAGTGGTTAATTACCTGAGATACAATCTCCGCTCACAGATATATGCAAAAGCTCTGCCCATGGCCATGACACTGGGCGCCATTAAAAGGCTTGAGCTGATACAGACTAATCCGGCATACAGGGAAAATCTCTGGACAATAGTAAGGGCTCTTCAGTCGGGTTTGCGGGAAGCAGGACTTGACCTGGGCAGGACAGAATCACCAGTGACTCCTGTGTTCTTCACATGTCCGCTTGAGATAGTGACCCAGCTTATCTATGATCTGAGGGAAAATTACAATATATTCTGCTCAGCTGTCATCTATCCTGTTGTACCAAAGGATGTGGTGATGCTCAGACTAATTCCCACCGCCGCTCATTCTCTGGAAGATGTCGAATACACCTTAAAAGCATTCAGGGAGATAAAAAGAAAAATCGACAACGACGAGTATCCTCATGAACTTGCCGATTTTAACAAATAGCGATACTCTGACCTGTACAGAAGCTGCATCAACATGCAGCTTTTTTTTTTGCCGTATCTCCGACTCATTATGATTGCAGAAAAACCATGCTGAACATTTTCCCTTTCCGGCGGTTTAATGATAAACGGCGACCCGTATAGTAAATAAATAAGTAAGGGATCAGCCTGCAACTATGGAAATAAGTTTGGACAAAAACACAAAAAACCTTCTGAAGGGCTATAACATGCTGTTATATTTCGCAGGATCAATGATAATGAATGAACCTGTGGAAGAATGTGTGGTGGATTTCTGGCAAAAGGGTTTAATAAAGGCGCTTCCGGTCAACAGCACCAATCCGCGGTTTATCGGGGCAGCTTCGCAGCTCAGGGAATCCTGCACCGACAGGTCAACCTGCAAAAGCATTCTGCAGGAGGATTTCAGGAGACTCTTTTCCCCCAGCAACGGATTGCCTCTTGCGCCACCATACAAGTCAGCTTATACGGATACAATACTGGAGGCAGCAGAGGGTAAAGATAAGGTTACTGATTTCTATAACTCCTACGGCTGGAAGAAAAGATCTGATTACAAAGCTGCCGATGACAATCTCGGAATTGAACTGATTTTTGCTACTCTTTTAATTGATAAGTATATATCCTTCTATGACGAAGTCTGCCGAATCGAAATGGCCAAAGAGATCAGGAGGTTTATAGGTACCCACATAATGACATGGCTGCCTGCCTGGCACGAACGCATGCAGGAAACTGCCGGGTCCATGTGCTATAAGGGGATTGCCACACTGATCTATGCATCACTTGAGGACATAAGTGATATGATGGGGAAACCCGATTCCGGCTTAAATACAGCTTTCAGAAATTAGGACTGAAAAAGCCTGCTATTGCACCCATATAGAATTCCCTCCAGCCTTCAGCTATCTGTTCAAATTCATCATCAGGGATATTCGAATGCTTGACTGTCACTGCAGAGCTCTCCCCCTCCGGTCTGATATCAATCGTTACTATCGACTTTTCCTGCTGATCACCGAAGTACCATTCCTGAACCACTTTTCTGTCCTTAACAAATTCAAGATTTCTGCCGCTGATATCACCTTCCCACAGGGTAAACTCGGTACCCGGCTCCTCCGACATTTCTGCCGGATATCCCGACCAAAGCTCAATTGTAAAAGGATTGACAAGGGCCGAATAAACATCGGAAGGTTCGGCGTTTATTTTAAAGGTCTTTTTAAATGTCTTCATTGTTGTTCAATAAGGTATCGTTCCGCGTCAATGGCTGCCATACATCCTGAACCAGCTGCCGTTATCGCCTGACGGTAAACAGGATCCTGAATATCACCTGCAGCAAAGACACCAGGTACTTTCGTCTTCGATGTCCCGGGAATGGTCCTTATATAACCGTTTTCGTTGGTTTCGACAAAATCCCTGAATACATCAGAATTCGGGGTGTGTCCGATTGCAAGGAAGAAACCATCGATCTTAACCCTGATTTTCTGCTCATCAGGGGTTCCCTTCTTCTTTACAAGCACCACGCCTTCAACCCCGTTTTCCCCATACAGGTCTATCGCCTGGTGTTCCCAGAGAATCTCGATATTGGGGGTTTTAAGAACTCTTTCCTGCATTGCCTTTGAGGCTCTGAGCACGTTCCTCCTGACAATAAGGTAAACCTTGTTGCAAAGACCGGCAAGATAGGTTGCTTCTTCGGCTGCAGTATCTCCTCCACCAACAACTGCGACATCCTTCCCCTTGTAAAAGAATCCGTCGCAGGTGGCACAGGCCGACACTCCCATTCCTGCATAGCGGGTCTCAGCCTCAAGCCCCAGGTATTTTGCAGTGGCCCCTGTAGCTATTATAACCGTATCGGCTTCAACGACCTTACCATCATCAAATGTCACCCTGTGGATTTTGCCTGAAAAATCTGCCTTCACTGCAATGCCAAAACGAATATCGGTACCGAATCGCTCGGCCTGCTTTTTAAAATGCTCCATTAATTCAGGTCCGGTCACACCATCAGGAAACCCGGGATAGTTGTCAACCTCGGTGGTAGTGGTCAACTGGCCTCCCATCTGAAGGCCGGTATAAATAACTGGACTGAGGTTTGCCCGTGCGGCATATATTGCTGCAGTATAACCTGCAGGACCGGAACCTACTATCAGACATTTCACCTTTTCGGTTACGGTTCCTTCAGTCTGCTGACTGTCATTTGAAAGATCAAGGGGTTTGAACACATCCATATCTGTGTATATTATTATATTTTTCAGATGCAAACTTAATAAACTTTGATTGAAAATCCTTTAGGGGGCCGGCTGTCTCACCTGGTCTTTTCAAACAGGATATGATTATCCGACAAAAATTCCGGCAGTTTTGAATCGTCTGCCGCTTCCTTGGTTCCCGTAACTTCTATCCCGTTGACCTCAATGAATTTCTTCATTGATTCCGAATCGCCGAATTTCACTGAAATTGTATATTTCTCATCGCCCTTCAGGATAACCGAGGTATAATTCTGAATACCTTTGAAACTATCTTCTAGGTCAGGATCTCCGTTTACTATTCCCAGTCTCCCTTTTGCAAGAAAACAACTGGTCTTTATTGATTCCTCCGGAATTCCAGGCAGGTACTCCGGCAGATTGAGTTCGCCATCAGCAATCCTGGCTGCGAGAAGCCCTCCAATCTGTGCGGAAGCTGTGCTGTCGGCTACCGTTCCTGAAGAATTAATTATACTTATGTAATAAGGACCCTTGCAGATCTGAAGCTGATACCTGGTACGGCATGTAAAGGCGGCGTACGGAGGCATGTCGAGACATTTGAATTTTGATACCGAAAATATACCAAATGCCTCCTCAGGTCCCTTCATCCTGAAAATTTCGGTTTTATATTTCCCACCCATGAAAGTGATCTCCGTTATTGAAGCCAGGGAAAACCCGTATTCCAGATATAGTTCGGCCCCTCCGTTCATATATCCGAACAGAGAAGAACCGGTAAACACCCTCGGTGATGAAATAACTGCTCCGGGCATGTCTTCCGCCGTTATGGCCGGAAAATCGTCAGGGAGCTGGGAATAAATCGCCATAGGCATACAAAACATCAGAAAAATCGCTGTAAACAGCCTGCACATATTATTAATGTATTTGATATTGTTATGTTTAACAGTTAACCGAATCAGACAGGATAGTCTCCGGGGATCTCAACCAAGGTTGAAACTCCTGACATCAATACTGTCCTTTTCCGCAACTCCGAGTCCAAGTGAGGCTGCCATTTTCAGGAATGTAAGCGATTCCGGCGACGGAGCTTTCTGAAGTCCTTCAGCTATTCTTTTTTCTGCTATAATATCATAAGCGATCCTGTCCATTGCAACGGGGTCGGAGGAGACCAGCAAAGTATGGTAGTTGCAAATGAACTGGGGATTGGCTCCCGGACCGCCGTTAAAACAACCTCTCAGGCCATCGCTTATATTCAATACCACCTTATCGCGGATAGGAGAAAAGGCGCAAACTTCTGCACAGGTGTCATTCCAGAGTTTCTCATGAAGCCGGCCGGTATTGGAAACTGATCCGAAAGCAAGATTCTTCATTGCATTTGTAACAGATCCCCCGGCATTTTTGAGTATAGGTATATTGATGATCTTGTCAACTTCGCGGGTGACAATTTTCGTAAAATACGAGAACTTGCCGCCATTAACCATGTAGGGCATCGTCTCCGAATCATATTCGCCTTCCACGTCGGCCCAGTAATACCATTCCTTATCGATGTTTGCTTCACCGTACAGCTTTCCGTTTTCGTCATAAAAAGATCCCTTTTCGTCCTGACACTCGGTTCCACGGAAGGTTATCCCGGGATAATTTTCCGGTGTAAAACCCACATCCTTCAGTTCCATTGCCCTGCGGTCCCATATAACGATGTCCTTCCTGTCAATACCGCTTTCTGTTAATTGTTTAACAACACTTTGAACCACTGCATGGCTCGTCGACAGCAGCTTTCCGGCAACAGGATTCACCTTCAGTCCAATCTTTTCACCCGGTTTTACAAAGGTGCGCCAGGCATTTTTCAGATTCTTCTCTCCTGTGAGTTCAAGCATTGATTTCTGAAGCATAACATAGGCGATCCCTTCAACGGGCACGTCATCAACAACCGACCTTGGATCCTTGACAATCACCACTTTTCCGGGGAATATTCCGGGCATTGATGTTTGCTTCCGGGGGGTCTTACTGGCATCAGCAATGTTTGTTGCTGGTTTTGCTTCAGTCTGGGTAAGTCCGGATGCCATTGATGAAACCGGTTTCAATGCAAGTACTGCACCCCCGGCTCCAAGGATGGTGAAGAACTTCCTGCGGTTTAATTTAAATTTCTTCATAAAAGTCAAAATTCAATTTATCTGCAAATATAGAAATCATCACCAGTTATTTGTTTTCGATGAGTGTCTGTTCCTGATGACTTGCCCTGAAATCGTCTTCGTTGTCGATTTCGGGCGATTCGCTGAGTGATTCCCACCTGAAATCGAGGTCGTAGGGATCAAGGGCCTTCTGAGGGTCGAAGATCCTCTTATCTACCATCACAAGTTCGTAAGGGCTAAGGTCAGGCTTATCGGCAAAAAAATCCTGCAAAAGAGTGGAAGTGGCATCGAACTGGTTCAGTGCAGGAATATCACAAATGTTGTATATGGTTTTCAGGATAGCTCCGAAATTGGAATGTGAATGAGAAACATATCCCCTTTTTATCCATGGACTTATCATCATCAGGAGCGAACGATGGGCATCAATATGGTCACGGCCGTCCTGAGCGTCATCTTCAGTAACTATTATCAGCATTTCAGGCCACCACTTTGTATGACTTAATCTCTCAACAACCCTTCCGAGAGCAAGATCGTTGTCAGCCATGTACGATTCCCTGAAAGGATATCCATCTTCAATCCTCTCTGATGAGCCATGATCGTTGGGAACGATCATGGTGATAACAGCCGGAAATTCCTCCTTTCCCGAAAGCCATTTTTCTTCAAGCTCCTCCTCAAACATGTCAATCCGGAACTGGTCGGGAACACTGGTATTGTAGGTTGCATATTTACGTGAGGTACGGTCATATAAAGGCTTGGGCATGGGGAACATAACCCCCATTTTTACTCCTGTGTATTTATGCCATTGCTGTTCATCGGCACCTGAGAATTCGAATCCCTGTCCGAAGTTGAAAAAACTGATTCCATGCCTCGACAGGTGTTCCCACATGCCGCCGGCTTCATTATAATCCTCCGGATACACGGCTCCCGAGGAACCGGCCACGTATTTCCTTCCGGGGGCGGAGCTGAACAAATCTCTTGTGATGTTCATCGAGCTGTTTATCTCCACCCATTC
>JAFGXK010000288.1 GCA_016936695.1 Bacteroidales bacterium
CATAGGCATTTATGGTTTCGGTTTCCAGAAGGGAATTAACCTCAGGCCGGTGAGCCGCTTCAAGACAAAAATACTGCAGGTGAAGAAAATTCCGGCCGGCGAGCCTGTTGGTTACGGATGCAGGGACAAATCAGACAGGGAGCGCCTGATAGCCGTTCTTCCTGTCGGATATGCCGACGGACTCCGAAGGATCCTTGGAAACGGCAAAGGATCCCTGTTTGTCAAGGGAAGGAGGGTCCCGCTTGTAGGAAATATATGCATGGACATGTGCATGGCCGACGTTTCTTCGACAGGCGCTGCAGAAGGGGATGATGCCGAGATATTCGGTCCAAATATACCGATCAGCGAAATTGCAGGGCAGTGCGGAACAATACCTTATGAGATTCTCACCTCAATCCCGGCCCGGGTGAAAAGAGTATTCTACAGGGAGTAGATACAGATTATTGTCCTGATTCGCTTATCGCTGCCAGCCTCGAAAGATCAGTGATTTTTATCTTTCTTCCTTCGACCTGAACAAGGCCGTCTGAGATAAGTCCGGCAAGAGTCCGGATGGCATTTGATGTTGTCATGTTTGAAAGGTGTGCAAGGTCATCCCTCGATAGCAGAACCCTGATAGTCATACCATCGGCCTCGGTGCCATAAACATCTCTCATAAGAAGGATCGACTCGGCAATTCTTCCCCTGACATGCTTCTGCGTGAGCGATATAAGCCTGTTATTTGCCGAATCGTGGTCTTCTGAGATCATTTTCATGAACCTGACAGCGAGATCTGCATTCTGTCTGATTATTTTCGACAATGTGGCCCTCTCGAAAATAACAACGCTAGAGTTTTCAAGAGCAGTGACATTGAAAGGGAAATGAGTGTCGGAAAAAAGCGATCTGTAGCACAGAAAGTTCTGCGGCTTCTGAAGCCTGACTATCTGTTCCCTGTTCCCTGCCCCAATTCTGGATGTCTTGGCCTTCCCCGAGGCAAGGCACACGACTCCCTTAGGCTTTGTTTCCGCTTTTATTATTACACTTCCTTTCCTGAAGTCGGCCACGGTGTGGTGCTGATCTAGCAATTCCTTGTCGGCAGTGCTGATTCCCCTGAATACCGAGAATGGTCCCTCGATACAGATTTCAATGTAAGGATTCCTGTATTGCATATTAGGGAATGGTTGAAATTGCTTTCAAATATAATAAAAGAATCCGGTGAAACCTAAATTAACATTTTTTAACAGATTCACTTACAGATACTTGTGAGCTGCACCCGAATCCTTTAAGTATAGGTCCGGTCAGCCTTTACCGGCCTTTCAGTATTTGGCCACAATCGGCATTTTTCTTCCGTCGCCGAAAGATTTTGATGATATCCTCAACACGGGCGGTGCCTGGTATCTTTTGTATTCATTGTAGTTGATCAGCCTGATCACCCTGTCGACCACGGATCTATCGTAACCGTCAAGGATAATCTCGTCTGCCGGTTTTTGCAGTTCGATATACTGATAAAGAATAGAGTCGAGGATGCCGTATTCGGGCAGAGAGTCGGTGTCGAGCTGATCGGGCCTGAGTTCTGCTGACGGAGGCTTTGTTATTATTTTAACAGGGATTATTTCCTTTTCACGGTTTATTTCCCTGGAGAGCCTGTAAACATCTGTTTTATAGACATCTCCGATTACCGCCAGTCCTCCAGCCATGTCGCCGTAGAGTGTCCCGTAGCCGACAGCCGCTTCACTTTTATTTGAAGTGTTAAGCAGGATGGATCCGAACTTGTTTGCGAAAGCCATCAGCAGGATTGCCCTGATCCTTGCCTGTATATTCTCCTCTGTAACATCAGCTTCAAGGTTCCGGAAGTATGGCTCCAGTGTTTCAAGGAATGCGGTGAACGGTTTCTCAATGTCGATTGTCTCGTATTCGACCCCCAGGTTACGCACCAATTCAATCGAGTCGGAAACCGAATTATCTGATGAGTATCTTGAGGGCATCAGCAGCACTTTTACATTTTCCGGCCCCAGAGCCTCGCTTGCCAGGCACGTGACAACCGCCGAGTCGATGCCGCCCGATAAGCCGGCAATACATTTCTTAAAACCTGTTTTCCTGAAATAATCCCTTATGCCTGTTACAAGCGCTTTATGGATCAGAGAAACCGGGTCGTGCCGGAACTCAGGGGAGGGGCTATTTGATGCGAAAACATCCTCGAGTGAAAAGGTAAATACGGTTTCATCAAAGTACCCGAGCTGGAGGTAGATTTTCCCTTCACCGTTAATTATCATGGATGCGCCGTCGAAGATAAGTTCGGTATTTGCTCCCGTCTGGTTAGCCGTTACAACGGGTATCCCGTGCTTGGCTGCCTTTGATGTGAATATCTTCTTTTTCGCTTCGACCTTGGTGTATGAAAAGGGAGAGGCCGACATGTTGATTATCAGGTCGGGACTGTATCTTGCCAGTTCATCCATTGGAGAAACGGTGTACAATCTCGATTTTTCGAATTTATTGTCGAAAGGCTGCTCATCCCAGAGGTCCTCGCATATGGTAAGGGCGATCTTTATTCCCTTTATTGAAAATATTGAGAAATTCGTCTCGGGTTCGAAGTACCTGTATTCATCAAAGATATCGTAGGTTGGAAGGAGAGCTTTGTTGGTCCTGAAGAGTATTTTTCCTTCCGACAGCACGAGGGCTGAATTGTACAGCTTTTTGCCTTCCGGATCGGTGTTGAAGGTCGGTGAACCCACAATGGCCGTTATCCCCTTGCAGAAGGCTGCTATTTCGCTGACCGTGGTATTGCATTTTGCTATAAAATCGATCCTGTCGAGAAGATCAAGAGGTGGATAACCCGGAATGCATAATTCCGAAAAAATCACCAGGTGGGATCCTTCACTCCTTGTCTTTTCGATTGCACTGCAAATGAGGTCTTTGTTGTATTCAAAATTACCTATGTGGTAGTTGAGCTGGGCTATAGTAATGTTCATGGTTTTATTTTAATCCGGGACTTTTGTGCTGCGAATGG
>JAFGXK010000289.1 GCA_016936695.1 Bacteroidales bacterium
CCTCTAATCCGCATTTTGCCAGGGTTCATATCGACCCTTCGACCGGATCATTTGCATTTACAAACGAAGGGTTCCGCGGAATGGGCATCAGGAAGGACGAACAGTATAACTTTTCAGTCATGGCGCGCCTTCATGAAGGTTCCGGCATAAAGATGACTGTCGATCTGATAAATCCTTCGGGACAGGTAATTGGCAGTACAGGGATATCAGGCTTTGCAGGAACCTGGATGAGGCACAAAGCATCATTCTCAGCATCCGTAACCGAACCGAAGGCTCAGCTTAGGATCACTCTCACGGGAACCGGAAGCGTCGACCTCGATATGGTTTCCTTATTTCCGGCCGACACATGGAAAGGACGTGAGAACGGACTCCGCAAGGATATAGTGCAGATGATCGCCGACCTTAAGCCGGGCTTCGTGAGGTTTCCCGGCGGTTGTATTGTTGAAGGCCGGACCCTGGAGAACCGTTACCAGTGGAAAACCACTGTCGGTCCCGTTGAGGACAGGAAGTTGATCATGAACCGCTGGAACGTTGAGATAAAGAACCGTCAGGCTCCCGATTATTTCCAGTCGTTCGGACTGGGTTTCTATGAGTATTTCCTTCTGGCTGAGGATATGGGAGCTGAACCGTTGCCGATCCTGAACTGCGGTATGTCGTGCCAGTTCAATGCAGGTGAAGTGGTGCCGCTTGAGGAACTTGATACCTACATCCAGGATGCACTGGATCTGATTGAATTTGCCAACGGCGATCCTTCATCCAGATGGGGAGGTCTGAGGTCTGACATGGGGCATCCTGCAAAATTCAACCTGAAATATCTGGGAATAGGTAATGAGCAATGGGATGAACAGTATATAGAAAGATACAGGGTGTTTGAAAAGGTTCTTAAAGAAAAACATCCTGAGATAAAGATTGTCTCAGGTTCCGGCCCTTCATCGGCCGGAAGGATGTTCGAGTACGGCTGGAGTGAACTGAGAAAGCTTTCACCCGACCTTATCGATGAGCATTATTATATGCCTCCCGAATGGTTTCTTGAGAATGCAACAAGATATGACAACTACGACAGGAACGGAATCAAGGTTTTCGCCGGCGAGTATGCAGCACATGGAAAAGAGGGTACCGAGGCAGAATCGAGGAATACATGGTGGAGTGCGCTCTGTGAGGCGGCTTTCATGACCGGGCTGGAACGCAACGCCGATGTGGTTCACATGGCATCATATGCCCCGCTTCTCGCCCATATCGAAGCCTGGCAATGGCGCCCCGACCTGATCTGGTTCGACAACCTCCGTTCGATCGGTAGCCCTAACTACTACGTCCAGAAAATATTCTCCAATTACAGCGGTACTAATGTTGTGGCTGCCCTCTCGGGAGGTAAGGCGCTGACCGGACAGAACGGGATCTATGCAAGCAGTTCAGTCGACAGCAAGAACGGCAAGATGTATATCAAACTGGTCAATTCCTCCGAAAAAAAGGTTTCCGTAAGGCTGGCCCTTGGAAAACTGCCATATACAAAAACCGCTGTACGGCAGACTTTGAAATCTGATGCCAGGGAAGATTTCAATTCTGTTTCAGGTAAGGAGCTTATCAAACCAGTCACAACATCGGTTAATATAACCGGAAAGAGAATAGATACTGTATCGGAACCGCTCTCAGTGAACGTAATAATTATTGATTTCAAAGCAAGATGATGGAGTTGATTCAAACCGTGGTAGATTGGTACATGGCCAATCTGAACTATTTTACAATTACCTTTCTGATGACTGTCGAGAGCTCATTCATTCCCTTTCCCTCGGAGGTGATAATACCATTTGCTGCATACAAGGCAGCCGAGGGTGACCTGAATGTGTTTCTCGTGGTTCTGGCCGGTACGGCAGGGGCACTCATCGGTGCCGTTATTAACTATTACCTGGCAAAGTATCTGGGCAGACCCCTTGTTTACAAATTTGCCGATTCCACCCCCGGTAAAATGCTCCTCCTTTCAAAAGACAAGGTGGTTCATGCTGAAGAGTATTTTATACGAAACGGCAAATCATCAACATTCATAGGAAGACTTGTACCCGCCGTCAGGCAGCTGATATCCATTCCGGCTGGACTGGCAAACATGAGTATGAGGGATTTTATAATCTATACCACCGCAGGAGCCGGAATATGGAACATCATACTCGCAGTTATCGGATATTATATCTATGACCTGAAGGATAAGATATTCCCTTATATTGATAATATTCTGATAGTACTGGGAATTATTTTTGTGGTCTA
Organism: Bacteroidales bacterium; assembly: GCA_016936695.1. GTDB lineage: Bacteria > Bacteroidota > Bacteroidia > Bacteroidales > VadinHA17 > LD21. Next base: position 2,257 of record JAFGXK010000289.1, read on the forward strand.
TCTTGTGGTTAGGGGGGTGATGAAGAAGAGGAAGGCTGAATAGGGAATAAAATCCCTTCGTTTCGCTTCGCTCACTCGGGATGACGTGGGTCAGAGTATAGTCGGTATCAGAAACAACAATCCCAGAAGGCCGATTGAGCCTATTATAACTCCCGGACCTATCCTGTAGTTCTCGACCTTTACAATATTTTCCATCGGCACGGTAAGACGGCCGTTTTCAATTTTTACTGCCGACAGAGGCTCGGCATATATCCTTACCTGCCGGCTTTTCTTTACAACTTCAGGCTTATATATTATCCCCGCAAAATGATTTCCCGCTTCGGTAACCGGCTTGACAATCCAGGTGCTGTCTCCGGAATGGAACAGGTACAGATTTTTCCAGTTCGGGGCTGAGTTCAAATCACCAGCGGAGCTGTTTCTTGATGCGGAACATCCTGAAATAAGAAAAAAGGAGGTCACGAAAAATATGAGGACTATTGTATTAAATATTTTAAGTTTTAGCATTTATAAATCAGTATGTGTTTGTTTAGAAACCAAAAAGGAGATCTTTTGTTCACCCGCAGGGATCAGAAAAGGGTCCCGTCGACCGGTTTGCCAGAATATTTGCGTTCATGGTCAATGAGCCATCTTTTTTTTTCGAGGCCTCCTGCATAACCAACGAGATCACCGTCGGAGCCAATCACCCTGTGGCAGGGGATAACTATTGCTATCCGGTTTGATCCGTTTGCTCCGGCAACAGCCCTGAAGGCAGCCGGGTTATTCATCATTCTGGCCAGCTCCAGATATGAGATTGTCTCTCCGTATGGGATTTTTTTAAGGTTTTCCCAGACTTCGGTCTGGAAGTCGGTGCCGGATGTTATCAGGTTGAGAGTGAATTCCTTGCGTTTTCCTCTGAAATATTCCCTGAGTTGTTTCTTAAGAGCTCTGAGATGCCTGTTTGTGCCAGGTTTCACTGTTTTATTGAAGGTGAGGGCAAGCTTGTTGAATTCCGATTCGAGGGCAGGCCTGCTTGTGAATTCAAGAAGGCAAATTCCCTCCTTCGTAGCGGCAGCCGCCATCTCGCCTAAAGGGGTCTCTATATTTGTGGTCCTGATCATTATTAACCAATTCAGCGCCCCTGGTTCTTCTTTGGGAACCTTGCAGATGTGGCTTTTATATACTTGATGTTCCTGAATCTGAGTGCTGACCACTCCTCATTGACGGATACCATCCTCATCCCATAGAAATCCATGTCGTTCAATGGTTTCCAGCCGTGATCCCTGTCCAGATCGGAGTGGCTTCTTTTTGAACTCTTCTTTTGATAGCAGAACCACAACACCCCGTCGTCGGCAAGGTTATGCAAGGCAACCGGGGCAATGTTCCTGACCTCGGAAATTTTCCTTACAAATATCATCATGAATTCATAGGGATATCTCAGGTCAATATCAGTGTCAACCTGAACATTCTTAAGCTCATCACCCGATGCCAGAGCAAGGTCCTGTTCGGCATTCATGACCACTATCCTTTTCTGTCCTTTGTAATTCAGTTTCTCGAGAAGAGTTTTCATAAAATCACCGTTTGACACGGCAATTTAACAAAAAATGCAATTGACAGTTAAGTTTCCCTTAAAAGATGTAACTTTGCCTCATCATTTACGGGGTGCCTTAATATTACGGGCTGAGATCATA
>JAFGXK010000031.1 GCA_016936695.1 Bacteroidales bacterium
GGATCTCGACGAGGGTATGGCCTGAAGTACTCAAAGCAGTGCCAGGAGTATAACTCTGCCAGATCGCAGTGCCATCAAAGCTGTACTGGTATGCATCGGTGCATCCAACTCCTCCGGTGCCGGGATTGAAGGTTGCAGAAACCGTCTGACCTGCACAAACTTCCGGAAGATTGGGCACCTTTGTGTTAAGGGTCGGAGCTGTGGGCCTGGGACGAATAATAACACTGTAAACCGGCGAATTCCTGTCACATAAGCCATTGTCATCATTCAGCATTATTGTGCCTGTTCCCGGGACACCCCATGTTACTGTAACAGGATTTCCCACGTACGTTGCCGGAGTACCTCCAGAAACCGTCCATGAATAAGTGTGTCCGAATTGTGAAGGAATGCTGTAGCTAACAGTTGATCCCTCACACAGGTCGAAAATGTAGTTTGAAGGGGAATTATATTCGCTTTCGGGGCTAACGCTCTGAATAAACTTACCGGGACCTACAGCCTGATCGTTCTGATTGTTGAATTCGGTTGTTATCCATTCGGCCGACCTGGCTGTAACGGAATACCTAGCCTCATCGAGGTAGCCATTGAAAAATTCATCACCCACTGAACCATCGTTGTAGCGCCCCAGATTCGCTTCATTGGGTATGCCTGTCTGGGCTGCAGCAGTACTTTGCTGATAAACTCCATCAATGTAAAGACGGTGCCTTGTACCGTCAAAAGTATAAACATAATAATGCCAATCTCCGGCTGAGGGAGCAGCGGGATCTGTTGCAAGCACCTGCCCTCCCCACTTCCAGGCAGTCGGATCATTGTTCCGGAAACCTACCTGAACAGAGCTGGATAATCCCGAATTCTGAAATGATATGAAGTTCTGCGTACCAGAGGGTATAGAGGAATAAAGTGCCCAGATGCTAATTGTATGGGGCTGATTGGCAGCAACAACACCTGCAAGGGATGGCATTCTGACATATGACGAATTGCTGGATCTGAACCTTGCTCCTGTGGCAATCTTCCCTGTTACGGAAGTTACACTGTTCGGCGTCCCGTCATTGTTTGCCGGACTGGCATCGGAATAATCGGATCCATGTAAATGCCATACTCCGCGATAATCAGGACTCCAGACACTCTCGGAAGACTGGCTTGCTGTTATCTGGCAATTGCCATAGAGCACCCTGAAGGTAGTGTTGCCTGAATTGCTCAAAAGAGGAAACCTGACCCAGGCCACCAGCCGGCCATTTTCATAATTATAACTTTCAATCTGGTGTTCAAGCCTGTTGTAATTTACATCCGTGAAAATAATGTCATTGCCGTTGATATCACAAACATGACCATCATAAGCTATATTGGCCAGATCATTGCTGAGGGGGTTGGTCAGATTGACCAGGACGGGAAAGTTTACAAGTACTCCTCCAACCTTTGAACCGTTTATCTCGAATGTCTTCTGATACTGATAGCCGAAAGGAGCAGCCGGGCAAAGCTGTCCGAATGACCTGATGTTGCCACCCGCAATCAGGATAAAAATAAACAGTACAACCCTCAACTTGATGTTTAGGTTCCTGATTATCAGATCTCCGACCGCTGATGCGCTTACAATTCCTATGTTCCTGTTACCAATCAAACTACCAGGTTAAAATTTTCAACACGTCTAAAAAATCCGGTTCGCCATTCCATTCGCTTACCGGACATTCTTTCATTATTGATTCAAGCCCTGTAAATAACGGTTAACCTGTTGCTTTTCTTATTTGTTACTAACAATTTATTAACAATAAAAAAGCCGGTCGAAATAATCCAACCGGCACATACGGAACATAGACTTTTGTTGATCCTAAATTATCAGCATTGCATCACCATAAGTTCCGAACCTGTATTTCTCCTTAACTGCCGTTTTATAGGCGTCAAAAAGCAGATCATAACCGGTAAATGCGGCAACCATCATCAGAAGTGTCGAATATGGAAGATGGAAATTGCTGATCATCATGTCAGGGACCTTAAATTCGTAAGGCGGGAAGATGAATTTATTAGTCCATCCGTCAAACGGCTTCAGATATCCTGTGGTGGAAACTGAACTTTCAAGTGTCCTTACCACTGTCGTTCCCACTGCGCAGACCTTATACCTGTTGTCCTTTGCCTTGTTCACCATCTCAGCGGCCTCCTCGGTGATCCTGATCCTTTCCGAATCAACCTTGTGCTTGGTGAGATCCTCTACATCAACACTACGGAAATTACCAAGTCCAACGTGCAGCGTGATCTCAGCAAACTCAACTCCGATAATCTCGAGTTTCTTAAGCAGTTCCCTGCTGAAATGAAGTCCGGCCGTCGGCGCCGCCACAGCTCCCTCATGCTTTGCAAATATGGTCTGGTAACGCTCACTGTCCTCCGGCTCTACCGGCCTGTTTATAAACTTGGGAAGAGGCGTCTCCCCAAGGCTGTACAATGTCTGTTTGAATTCTTCATATGTCCCGTCGAACAAAAATCTCAGGGTCCTGCCTCTCGACGTAGTATTGTCAATTACCTCTGCCACAAGCAGATCATCCTCTCCGAAATAAAGCTTGTTTCCGATCCTGATCTTCCTTGCCGGATCAACCAGAACATCCCATAACCTTTGCTCCCTGTTGAGCTCTCTCAAAAGAAAAACTTCTATTTCTGCTCCTGTCTTTTCCTTGTTGCCATATAACCTGGCCGGGAAAACTTTCGTGTTATTGAATACCAGAACATCATGCTCAGTAAAATATTCCGTGATCTCCTTGAATACCTTGTGCTCATAAGTCCCTGTTTTCCTGTTTACAACCAACAGCCTCGATTCATCCCTGTTATCAGCCGGATAAAGAGCAATCAGTTCCTGCGGCAAATTATACCTGAATTGCGATAGTTTCATATACCGATTATTGATATTTGTTTTTTATGAAATCCTTTATACGGATGATTTTCCATTATGTTTCATTTCTCCAATGAAATTTTCAAATTTATCAAGAGAAAATGCATCTTTTAACTTATAATGACCGATTGCAGTCCGTACAAGACCGGTCAGACAGGCTCCGCTTCCCAGAGCAAGGCCGAGATCCCTGGCAAATGATCTTACATAGGTCCCCTTGCTGCAGACAATTCTAACCGTTATTTCAGGAATGTCGGCTGTCACAAGCTCCAACTCCCTGAAATGGACCGTGACCGGTGTCATTTCCTTTTCAATTCCTTTCCTTGCATATTCATAAGCACGCTTCCCTTCCAGCAACTTTGCAGAATGGACAGGAGGTACCTGTTTCTGCTCACCAAGAAAACTGCTCAGTATCTGAATAACAAGTTCTACATTTATATGTTCAACGGGGTACCTCCCGTCGACCTCCGTCTCGCGATCGTGCGAAGGAGTGGTCTCCCCGAGACGTATGGTTGCAACATATTCCTTGTCGAGATCCCTGAATTCCTCTATCCTCTTTGTTGCCTTTCCCGTACAGACTATAAGCAGGCCGCTCGCAAGAGGATCAAGCGTCCCTGCATGACCGGTTTTGATTTTCTTGATTCCCAGTGCGCTCCTGATCATAATTCTGACCTTGTTCACAAGGTCAAACGAGGTCCAGTACAGGGGTTTGTCAAACAACAGTACCTGCCCGGCTTCAAAATCTATAATATCCTGAAACAACATCTAAAGGAAAAAAATGGTAAGCAAACCAACCAGAAAACAATAAGCCGCAAACCAGATCATTTTGCTCTTTCTTACAATACTGATCATCCACCGGCAGGCAGCATAGCCTGCAATGAAAGCTGCAAGTGAGCCTGCAATAAGAACAACAGGACTAATGCCGGAAGTTGCTTTATCGGTTGTTGAAAAAAGCTCAAGAAAATTAGCTCCCAGAATCGGTATAAGAACCATCAGAAATGAAAATTTTGCCAGTTCGTCCTTGCGGTTGCCAAGAGTCATTCCTGTTGAAATTGTAGCCCCCGATCTTGAAATTCCGGGAATAACCGCTATAGCCTGAGCTATTCCGATTAAAAATGCGTCAAGGTATCCGATGCTTCGCTCCCTCCTGGCTGAAAAATGACCGGCAGCAAGGAGTAATGATGTCACTATAAGCATCAGTCCTATGAACAGCATGTTCCCGTTGTACAGTGCTTCAACCTGTTCCCTGAAAAGAAAGCCAACGATGGCTATGGGTATCATCGAAACCAATATCTTCAGAATGTAGATGGTCTCTTCGTTCATCCTGAACTTAAAAACACCTCTGATCAGCTGAAGCAACTCCTTGCGAAAAACCACAAGTGTACTCAGAACGGTCGCCCCGTGAACAGCAACCGTGAAATAGAAGTTTTTCCCCTTGTCAAGTTCAAACAATACTTTTCCGATCTCCAGGTGCCCTGAACTGCTTACGGGAAGGAATTCTGTCAGTCCCTGTAGCAGGCCAAGGACAATTGCTTCAAAAATATTCATTCGGGATTATTCCGGTTTATTACTTGAATCCCCTGGTTTCTTCATTATCGCCCATATCTCAAATATGAATCCGATCAGAACGACAATAGGCGCCAGGGTAATCCTTCTGAAACTGAATATCTTGTCGCTAAATTCATTTGGATCTTCCGATTTCCCCCCGAGCATAAGAAGGAATCCCGCCACAATAATAGCAAAGCCTATGGCAAGAAGCTTGTAGTTCTCAGGACCCAGGGCAAAATTCAGCTTATCCTTATTTTCATTTTTAACTGCCATGACTTAATTATATAATTTATCTTCAGAAATATCGAGGTAACGGTTAACTGACAGAAAGGTCGAAACCATATTTATCAGAATCCCTGCCAGTACCAGAACTGCGCCAAGCAGCAACAGCAATTTAGTGCTTTCAAACGAGAAGAGCATCAGAAATTCCTTTTCAATCAGATAAAGCAACCCTATCAGCAGGAGCATTGCAATAAGGGAGGCAAGAACACCATGATAAACACTCCGGATAAGGAAAGGCTTTCTGATAAACGACCTCGTTGCTCCTACAAGCTGCATGGTGCGGATCAGAAAACGTTTGGAATAAATTGCAAGCCTTATTGTGTTGTTGATAATAGTGACTGCTATAAGAAAGAGAAATGAGCTGATGATAAGAAGGAAAATGCTGATCTTTCTGACGTTCTCATTTATCAGGTAGAGAAGTGAATCTTCATACCAGACTTCCTTTACAAAAGGATATTCAAGTATGTATTTCTCAAACTTCCCCACACTGTCGCGGTTTGTATAGTCTGCATACAGGTAAACATCGATTGAGGGCGGAAGTGGATTGTCTCCAAGGAAGCTGATGAAATCCTCTCCCATCTCTTCCTTCATCTTAACAGCCGCATCGTCGCGCGAAACATATTCTGTCGATTTAACATACGATTTTGCATCCAGGTCCTTCTGAAGCATCCTGATATCCGCTTCCCTGGCATCCTCATCGAGAATCACGGAGAATGACAGACTTTCCCTGAAATAATCCGAAAGTTCCTTTGCATTGATAAGCACCAGACCCAGTATTCCCAACAAAAAAAGAACCAGTGAGACGCTGATCACCAGCGTCAGATAAGATCCTCCCAGCCGGGCCTTTGAAAATCCTGTTTCCTTGCTTTTCATATCCGATGGACTGCCTGTTTATTCAACAAAGGTAATCCAGCCGAATTCATCCTCAACATCACCGTACTGAATACCCACCAGCTTATTGTAGAGCTTCATGGTAACCGGTCCGGGCTTACCGTCTTTGCAATATTCATAGATCTTGTTCTTATCCGGATCCACAATTTTTGCTATGGGACTTATTACGGCTGCAGTTCCGCAGGCACCGGCCTCTGAAAACTCCGAGAGTTCCTCCACCGGTACCCTTCTCCTCCGGGTTTTGATTCCAAGTGAACCGGCCACTTCAATCAGACTCATGTTGGTTATTGATCTCAGTATTGATTCCGATTTCGGTGTTATATATGTATTGTCCTTTATTCCGAAGAAATTGGCCGGGCCGCATTCATCAATGTACTTCTTCCTTTTTGCATCAAGAAAGATGGTGCTGGCATAACCTCCCTGCTTTGCAACCATTCCTGCCCTGAGACTGGCTGCATAATTGCCTCCTACCTTGAAAATCCCCGTTCCTTTGGGTGCTGCCCTGTCGTAATCCCTGCATATCAGCATGCTTACCGGCTTGATACCTCCCTTGAAATATGGGCCAACCGGGGTTACGAAAACTATAAAAGTATATTCTGAAGACGGCTTGACACCAACTTCCGCTCCGCTTCCAAATAAAAAAGGCCTGATATACAAGGAGGCGCCTGAGCCATAAGGAGGAATAAATTTCTTGTTAAGCTGAACAACTTTGAAAACTGCTTCCCTGAACTTTTCAACCGGCAATGGGGCCATCATTATACCGTCGGCAGAAAAGGCAAACCTTAAGGCATTTTCCTCCCAGCGGAACAACCTGACCTTTCCATCCTTGCCCATATAGGCCTTTAGCCCCTCGAAAGCCTCCTGCCCGTAATGAAGTCCCGTGGCAGCTATGTGTACATCAATATGATCCGACTTGGATACTTCAAGGTCACCCCATTTCCCGTCCTTGTAAAAACAACGGATGTTATAATCGGTTTTCATGTAACCGAAAGGCATATTTTTCCAGTCGAGATTCTCCATAATACTCATTTTTAGAATTCCTGGTAAAAGTACATTTTTATAACCAATCTGCACATGATTTATCTCCCTAAAATGCCTTTTCCCTGAGCCTGGCAATCTGCTCTTCGATTGAAATACTCCTCAAGAGTTTCCCCGTATTTGTAAGAAAATCGTGGTCGGGAAGGTACTTTTCCTGCATTTCCCTCCATTGTACTACTCCGGTGTTTATCCCATGTTCGTTCCTCTCCCTTAAAAGTTTTCCGCTCATTTTTATGAAATCAACCCTCCCCAGATAATCATATCTTGCATCATGGATGATCCTGTCTGAAATTGATTCATGCCTTTCTTCGAATGAGTTGATAATGAGTTCTCTGGCCTGACTGATAAAAATTTCATCAAATCCGAAGCCCTGAAGCATCTCCTCCATCATCCTGCAGGATGCTCCAGCCGGATTTTCATATTCCCTCAGAAAACCTGTAAACAGAAAAACAGAAGCAAGCTTTAAGGGAACATATTGCTCGGGCTGTATTCCTTCGGCAATGGCAAGCAGCTCGGCCTGGGCCGCTACACCAACAGTATATTGTGCATTGTGGAAATAAAGGTTCGGATGAGCCTCTTCAAGGAACAACCTGCTGACCTTTTCCTCAACATCCTGCAGTTTCATCATCTGAACCATGAACCGGAACCTGTCGTTTGGCAATCCGTTCTCATCCCTGAGCTCCGGCAGTATACCCTTTACGAAATACATGTCCAGATCACCCTTGTACTTTACCGGCATCCTGCCCCTGTATTCACACTCAAAGAAATCCTTGATAAACTCATAGGTTGCGCCCGAGATGTTTATCCTGCCCCCGTCGCCCGATGACTCCATCCGGCTTGCGATGTTTACCGTATCACCCCAGATATCATACGACAGCTTCTTGTGACCTACCACACCGGCTATAACGTTGCCGGTATGAATCCCAATCCTGATATCCCAATATTTTATCCCTCTGATCAGAGATTCTTCCTTAAGCTTATGCATATATTCCTGCATCTCAAGGGCAGCCAGTGTAACTTCAACCGGATTGGTCCTGTTCTTTTCGGGTATACCTCCTGCACACATATAGGCATCCCCGATGGTTTTGATCTTTTCGATCCTGTATTTTTCAACTACCGAATCAAAATGGAAGAAGAACTTGTCAAGCTCATCGATCAGAACCTCCGGATTCATCTCTTCTGCAATCTGCGTAAAGCCCTGAATATCCGAGAATAAAACAGTTACAAAATTATACTTGGTTTTTGTGGCCTTACCCTTGGCCATAATCTCATCAGCCGTGTCCTTCGGAAGTACATTCGCCAGAAGAGCTTCGGTCTTTTCATTTATTTTGATCAGGTCATCATTCTTTTTGGTTATAATCTGCTCAAGCTCCTCCTGCCTCCTTCTGAACTTACGTTCCAGCAGCCGGTAAAAAAGATACTGGGCGATAAGTAGTATAACAACAACTATAATGATTACAGGAAGCCTGAGTATGAGGCCGGCCGGATCACCCGAACCGGTACAGGAAGGGACGGAAAGTAATGCTGTAACACTCATCAGATACATTGAAAGGCTCAACTTCTTCATTAACAGCATCTACTTATAATTCTACCTAAACGTTTTCAAATTTATCATTAAACTTTATTAACGCCAAACTTTATGCGCCATTGTGACATTCCAAAACTTTCGGCACTTTTATTTATTAAATTCGCCCTGAAAATCACTGGCCGGATGGAGATCGTATTTGCTTCGAATAACCTGCACAAGATAAGGGAAATCAATAATGTCCTGGGGGACAGCTTTAAACTCTTAAGCCTCAGCGATATAAAAATAGAGGAGGATATCCCTGAGAACGAACCAACCCTTGAAGGGAATGCACTCCACAAGGCACGCGTAATCCACAATGCTACCGGAATGAATGTCTTTGCAGATGATACCGGCCTTGAAACAGAAGCCCTGAACGGAGAACCGGGCGTCCACTCCGCAAGATTTGCCGGCGCTGACAAGGATTCGGAAGCCAACATAGACAAACTCCTTTCACTTATCAGGAACAAGACTAACCGCAAAGCCAGGTTCAGGACAGTCATAGCCCTTATCCTCGAAGGAAAGGAGTATCTTTTCGAGGGAACAGTAAGTGGAAAAATCATCCGTGAAAGAAGAGGCACTTCGGGATTCGGATATGATCCGGTATTTGTGCCAGATGGAAGCAAATTAACTTTTGCCGAGATGGACCTTGATGAAAAGAACCTTATCTCCCATCGTGCCAGAGCCTTTGCAAAACTGAAATCATTCCTTTCTTCTTACAAAGGGGAAATAGAAACAAATCCGTCGATCCCGACCACCTGAAAGATGAAAAAACTGTTATCCATAACAGTATCTGTTTTCATCCTGTTCACCCTTAAGGGCCAGACACCCGTCGGCTCCTGGACTGATCATCTCAATTACAATACTGCTGACGGCATTTCAGGCAATGCAGATATTATTTACTCCTCAACAGGAGCTTCTATACTGGTTTATGAAACCGGTATGAATGAAATCCGGAAGCTGTCTCCCGTGAGCGGTCTTTCTGAAACAGGAATTGCCTCAACAGGCTGGTCGGAGACAAACAGCACTCTGATTATAGCGTACACAAGCCTGAATATTGATCTGGTCAGGGGAAGCAGCATTGAAAATATCCCTGATATCCTGAACAGGTTCCCGTATGGACAAAAGAAAATCAACAGGATAAGAACAAGGGATAATTATGCTTACCTCGCTTCAGGCTATGGAATCATAATTGCCGATATTGTCAGAAAGGAGATTCGGGATACCTGGAAACCTGGCCAGGAATCCGGAGATAATGAGGTCTTCGATCTCGCTTTCGGAAACGGAATGGTTTACGCCGCTACTGCAAAAGGTCTGTGGCAGGCTGATCTTCAGAATCAGGGACTATCTTATCCTGGCAATTGGGAAAGGGTAAAGGGAATGCCGGAAGCAATTTGTAACCATGTAATTTTTGCCGGTGAAACAATATACTGCAACTTGCCCGGAGCATCCGGAGATGATATTATTTATGCCATAAGCGAAGGCGTATCTGTCTTTTCACAGTCCCCCGGAACAGTCAACAGATCCTTTGATCCGGCTCCGGACGGGTTTTTAATTTCTTCATCCCGATCGTTAAGATATTACAGTGCTCAGGGAACACTCCTTAAGGAAATCTCATACTATGGATGGGGACAACCTGATATCTTCCAGTCTCTAATTTTCGGAAACGACATCTGGATAGCTGACAGAACTCATGGGACAATTCATGGAAAAAACATGACTGGTTTCACAGGTCTCCCGGTTTCCGGACCTGCCTCTAATAATGTAGCAGACATTACTTCGGAAGGAGGCAGAACAATAATTTGCGCAGGAGCAACCAACGGTTCGTGGAACGGTCTTAAGCTGCCTTACATGGTCTCGGTTCATGACGGCCGGAAATTTGAAAATATATCATCAGGATCTCACTATGATGCCATGAGGGCCGCTATCGATAGCTCAGATCCTTCAAGGTTCTTCGTTTCATCATGGGGAAGCGGTGTGTTCATATATGAGAATAATACCCTGGTAAAACAATTCGACTCATCAAATTCACCCCTCCAGGAGTCCGGAACATCAGGAGAAACAAGAGTCCTGGGACTTGCTCAGGACAAGACCGGGAACCTCTGGATCACCCAGCCTGACGTCACTGATAAAATCAAAGTGTTTAAATCCGGCGGAACCTGGGAATCCTATCCTGTAAACATAAACGCCCCGCTTGCAACGGATCTTATAGCAACATCCTCGGGTCAGCTCTGGATTATTCTCCCCGATGGATATGGATTATTCATAATTGATGACAACGGCACATCCGGTATTTTAACCGATGATAAAACAAGAAAGCTGACCATCACCGACAGCGATAACAGGACAATTAATTCAGCCTTCTCACTTGCTGAAGACCTCGATGGAAGCATCTGGGTGGGCACCGGCCAGGGTCCGGTGATCTATCATAACCCGGAAGGAATTTTTGACAGCGACGTCAGGGGGTCCAGGATAAAGGTTCCGCGGAATGACGGATCGGGACTGGCTGACTACATGCTCGGCACAGAAACCATTACTTCAATAGCCGTTGACGGTGCAAACAGAAAATGGCTGGGAACGCTGAGCTCCGGGGCTTACCTTCTGTCGGCCGACGGTACAACCCTTTTGAAGAACTATAACACTTCCAACAGCCCGCTGTTCTCTGATTCAATAGCATCCGTTGCCATTAACCAGCTGACCGGCGAAGTTTGGTTCGGTACTTCCGGAGGAATTCTTTCAATCAGGGAAAATGCTACTACCGGGAATGAAACCTTCAACAATGTCTATTCCTTCCCTAATCCCGTGCGTGAAGACTTTACAGGAAATGTTACAATAACCGGACTGGTGAGGGATACTGAAGTCAAGATAACCGATATAAGCGGAAACCTCGTAAGTGAGACAACATCCGAAGGAGGACAGGCAAGCTGGGACCTGTCAACATACAACGGGCGAAGGGTGAAATCGGGTGTTTATCTTGTCTTTTGCGTTGCAGGTGACGGTTCCGAGTCGTGCATCACAAGGATTATGATCATCTCCAAATGATCAATCCTTAATCAGACTTTTTATCCTTTCTATCTGAAGCTTTTTGTTTACTTCCCTCAGGCTCCTTGCCGTTTTTGTAAAATACTGATGCCCCGAAATGAATTTCACCTGCAGCTTGTTCCATTCATTCAGGTCTTTCATCTTGTTCTGCGCTTTAAGCTCCTCGAAAAGAGTATTTGATACGGGAATAAAATCACTTCGCCCAAGGTAGTCAAGATCCGAGTCGCAGATAATTTCCTCAAGAAGGTTGGCAGGCCTGGGTGGCAGCCTGGTTGCCATGATAATCGAACAAATCTTCTCTATCTGTTCCGGCGTGTAACCATATTCAGGTAAAACCTTCCTTGCATACTCGGTCCCGCGCAACTCATGCTCATCAAATGATTCGGTTATTCCGGTGTAGTGAAACAGGGCTGCCGTCTTAAGCAGAAGTATCTCCTCGTCGGTGCAGCCTTCGGCCCAGCCGATAAGCTCAACCTCGGTCACGACATCGACCGTATGTTTTA
>JAFGXK010000290.1 GCA_016936695.1 Bacteroidales bacterium
AATATTAAGGAAAAGCTGAGTTCCATAATTATGGAGCTCGATAACATGATATCAGCTGAAAAGGAGCTGTCGCGCAATTGGAAGGATGACAGTAACAATACCCTTGAGGAAGTCCTGGTAAGACTTTCAAACATATTCAACACCGATATAAATCTTTACGATTCCTACGGATTTCTGATCGCTTCGTCACGTCCCGAAATTTATTACCGCGATCTGGTGAGCAGGCGGATGGATAACATTGCTTTCATAAACATGTTTATACTTAAGAAGACAGAGTACTTTCAGCAGGAAAACATAGGCAATCTTGAGTATGTTTCGGGATATGCACCATTTTATAATATAGACAATGAGCTTCTTACGTATGTCAATCTGCCGTATTTCAGGATGCAGAGTATTCTGGCCAGGGAGATATCGAACATGGTAGTTGCCGTTATCAACTTTACTCTTCTCCTGATTGTTCTTGCCACAGGTCTTGCCGTTATAATAAGCGGCAGGCTTACCGCGCCGCTCGCGATGCTCAGCAGCAGGCTGGCGTCGGTTGAGCTCGGAAAGAAAAGCGAGCATCTTTCGTACAACGGCAATGATGAGGTGGGCGATCTGGTGAGGCAGTATAACCGGATGGTTGATGAGCTGGAACAAAGTGCCCAGAAGCTGGCGAATTCGGAGAGGGAGTATGCCTGGAGGGAGATGGCGAAACAGATTGCCCATGAGATAAAGAATCCGCTGACCCCGATGAAGCTGAATATTCAACAGTTGTTCAAGTCATGGACCGATGGTGTGCCCGGCTTTGAAAAGAAGCTCGAGAAGTTTACTAAAAACCAGATCGAGTATATCGATAATCTTTCGTCGATTGCATCGGCATTTTCCTCATTTGCCAGAATCCCGTCGGCAAACCCTGTAGAGCTTGATCTTCTGGAACAGATACGGGTCACACTTGAACTTTTCAAAAACAGCAGCGGAATAACTTTCAGGATCGGATCGCCCCATTCGGATAGTTTTTTAATAAATGCCGACAAGGAACAGGTAAACAGTATTTTCTCGAATCTTATAAAAAATGCTATTCAGTCGATTCCTCCGGGACAGGACGGAGTGATTAAAGTCAACCTTGAAAGGAAGGACGATAAGGTTCTGGTAACAATCTCCGACAATGGCATCGGAATACCTGATTCTTTGAAAACCAAAATGTTCACTCCTAATTTCACAACAAAATCATCGGGTACGGGACTTGGCCTTTCTATTGTAAAAAGAAACGTTGAGAATGCTGGCGGCACTATCTGGTTCGAATCTGAAGCTGAGGGAGGGACTTGTTTTTTCATTGAATTTCCCGGTATTCCGACATAAATTTAGGAGCACCTCTCAATTATTTAACAATTTTAACGTTTAATAAGTCGTAATATCATTTCCTGATGATAAATAAACTTATGTACCATATTAATAAACTGCTGATTATGCTGGTGTTGTTTATTGCCGGTGGCAGTATTCAGATTAATGGTCAGGAGGAGATAGGCGGAATCATAAATCATTATGCCAAAGTAAATTCTATCAGCCCCGGTCTTGTGATTGTAAGTCCGGCACAGGCTTCCCAGTTTGCAGCCGGCGATTATGTCCTGCTGATTCAGATGCAGGGAGTCGGCATACAGACGGCTCAGGGGTCTTACGGGGTTAATGTACAGTCGCTTATTGGCACCCCCGGAGCCTACGAGTTTCTTCAGTTATTGTCGGTAAATGCAGGGACGGGCGAGATCCGCTTTACACGGAATGTTTACATAAACTCATACAATCCATCGGGGAATGTCCAGCTTATAAGGGTTCCTTTTTATAATGAACCGGTTGTCACCTCAACACTGTCAGCACAGCCCTGGAACAATGCGACGGGTACCGGAGGGGTTGTGGCGATCATGGCCGGCAGGAAGCTTACGCTCAATGCCAGTATTGATGTCACCGGTCAGGGATTTGCAGGTGCTCCCGGTGTTTTGGGAACAGGTGAATGCGTAAGCACGAATGTGACGGCCAACAGCCTCGATTCCTATAATCTTTCGTGGAACAATGCCGGATTGAAGGGCGAAGGAGTGGCAATACACGATTATAACGGGGTTCTGCTTTATCCCGATCATGCAAAGGGGCAGGGCAGGAACTTCACAGGCGGCGGCGGAGGTAACGGAAGATTTTCAGGGGGTGGCGGCGGTTCAAACCGCGGCAAGGGAGCCGACGGAGGTATTGAGAATGCATTGCAATGCAGCATCGACCCGCGCGATGGCGGATACGGCGGCATGAATATTTTCGGTTCTATCATTCAGGATGGAGTATTTCTGGGAGGAGGCGCAGGTGCGTCCACCCAGGCAAGCGGTTCCACAGCTTCAGCAGGTGGTAGCGGCGGAGGGATTGTGTTTATCATTGCAGATTCAATTGACGGTAATAATAATATCATAAGAGCCGAAGGAGTGACGGCGTTGAACTCGGTTTCAGACGCAGGAGCAGGAGGTGGCGGCGCTGGCGGATCTATAATTCTTTCGCTGCAGGGCTTCAATAGTGAGCTTGCCATTTCGGCAAACGGAGGAAACGGTGGAACCAGTCCGGGAGGCTCGGGCGAAGGCGGCGGAGGCGGCGGGGGACTTATCTGGTTCAGCACCCCTTCGACACCGGCATTTGTTACCGGAGCATCTGTTGCGAACGGAACACCGGCTCCGACAATCCCTTCCGAAGGTCTCGGGGAACTTAAATATTCTTATTTCCCCAATCTGAACGGATTTCTGTTTAACTCGATACGCTCGGCTGAAACGGGAAACAGGATCGACTCGGTATGTTCAAATGTACGTTATGGTCAGCTGACCGGAACACAGCCAGTAGGAGGAACCCCGCCATATAGTTACCGGTGGGAGAGCAGTACGGTTTCGGCAATCACCGGCTTCACCGATGCGCCGGGCACCAACAACCAGCAGCATTACACTCCCCCTGCCGAATTGTCGGAGACGACATGGTTCCGAAGGGTGGTTACTGATTTCGGCGCTGCCATCACTGATGTCAGCCTGCCGGTGAATCTTATTGTCCATCAGAATATTAAGAATAATATTATAGCTGATCCCGGCACCCTGTGCTACGGGCAGAATGCATCAGTTTTAAATTCGGCCGGAGTAATTTCCGACGGGAATGGCACCTACGAATACAGATGGGAGACAAGCACTGACAATCTTTCCTTTACAGATCTGCCGACAGCAACAGAAAGCTATCAGCCGTCCCAGCCTCTCACACAGACAACCTGGTACAGGCGTACCGTTTCGTCGGGAGCCTGCATGGATGTAAGTCCTTCAGTAAGTATCAATGTTCTGAATCCGGTTGAAAACAATTCAATACTTACCCCGGCCCAGGAGATCTGCGAAGGAATGACCTTCATAAATCTCGAGGGGACAGTTGCTCCAACCCTGTCGGGAGGCGATAATACCTACAGATATGTTTGGGAAAGCAGCAGCGATAATTCAGTATGGACAGCGGCTGCGGGAGTCACAAGCACGGCCGGCTACGATCCTGCAGAATCGGCGGCGTATTTTCCCGGGCAGCAATACTTCAGAAGAGTGGTCTATTCGGGCAGCAATGATGTGTGCCGGAATGCAAGCGAGCCCGTTATTCTAACTTCATATCCGGAGTTAACCTCCAATACCCTTGTTTCGGCCGACCAGACAATTTGTTCAGGATCGGACCCGGTAGTCATTACCGGTTCGTCTCCTCTGAACGGTGCGGGTCCGGGTTCATATACATTCACCTGGCAGGACAGTACTGAAAATCACTCATGGACCGATATTACCGGTTTTACGAATGGGGCTTTCCCGGATTTCACCACACCGGTTCTTACCGATACGGTGAGGTACAGAAGAATAGTAAGGTCATCTGCCTGTATGAGCATAAGCAATGCAGTATGGATAAATGTGCATGAAACTGTAAGCGATAATACAATCTCTCTTCTTTCAGACGGGCTTGCCGATACAACTATTTGCAGCGGCAGCACTCCACACAGGATAACAGGCCTGATTGCCACCGGCGGAACCGGAGTGCCTGGCGATTTTATTTACCTGTGGTCATCATCACCCGATAACACAAGCTGGACCGAAATTCCGGCTGCAACGGGCAATGAATACCAGCCCGGGGCACTAACATCAACGACATGGTTCAGGAGAAGGGCTGTATCGGGCGAGTGTATATCGGAAAGTGAACCGGTCAGGATAACAGTGTTGCCAGTGATAGCAAACAACACAATTGCAGGAGATCAGGTGGTTTGCAAGTCGGATATTCCCGCTCTTCTCACCCAGGCCCCTGGACAGTCTATTTCAGGAGGATCTGGCTCCTATAGTTATTTATGGCAGCAAAGCGCCGATGGTTCGTCATGGGTTTCCGCGCAGGGAACAAACAACTCATCAGACGGCTCATATCAGCCGCCGGCCATGACGAACTCCATGAGATACAGAAGGTTTGTAACTTCAGGAGCCTTTGACTGCTGTTCTAGCATCTCAAATGTTCTCGAACTTGTCAAGGACTCACTGCCTGAAGGCTATGTAATATCAGCAGGCAGGGATACCATCCTTCACAGTTTCGATCATATTATACAGCTTCAGGCTGATCCGCCGGCCGACGGTGGAACAGGCAGATGGACACTTGTGAATGGTTCTGGAAGTTTTGACAATGATACTGACGCGAATACAAAGGTTAGCGGTTTGTCAGAGGGGTTGAACACCTTCCTATGGACAGTCACAAGGGGTGCCTGCACTATTGAGGATGAAATACAGGTATCGGTTCTTAACCTTATGATACCTGAGGGATTCTCACCCAACGATGATCCCGGAGGTTATAACAATATTTTCAGGATCAATGGTCTTGACCTGGAAAACCAGGAGGCTGAACTAACGATAATAAACGGTGCTGGAACGGAAGTCTTCCGGACCTCTAATAACGGCGGGGACGAATGGATCAACTGGGACGGAAGGACTCTGAAGGGTACAGAAGTTCCGGAGGGAACCTATTATTACCTTCTGAAGCTGACTTCGAAGGGGAACGGTCAGATTTTCAAAAAAAGCGGCTTTATTGTATTGAAAAGATATTGATTGGATGTATTGTCTTATTAAAAATAAAATCCGTTCAGGAATAAGGTCAGTGGTACCATTGGTGCTGCTCGCATCGCTTCTTTCCTGTTTCGGGCTCGATGCCCAGGTTCCCGATTCATCAAGGATAAACCTTGGGTTCCCGGTTTACAGTCAGTATCTCCAGAACGGCATGGTGATTAATCCCGCTTATACCGGAACCCGCGAGGTTCTTAGCGGTACGATGTCGTACAGGATGCAGTGGATGGGTACGAGCGGC
>JAFGXK010000291.1 GCA_016936695.1 Bacteroidales bacterium
CAGTGTGCCGATTTTTGCCTTTTCGGGGTTTACAAAAAGGAAGATGGCCGTGTGATTGTTTCCAATCCAGAAGGTTGCAAGAATAATTGTCCGGCTTGTGCAAGGATTTGTCCTGCCACTGCTATCATCTTCCCTAAATACAGGCACGGAGGTGCAATCGGCGGTTTGGATGAGATAGACGAGCAGTCGGAGCAGCAGAGACAGGTACATGATATTGAAGAATTCCTGGGGAATGACATATACCAGGCCCTGCAGGGAAGAAAACTGAAAAGGCAGTCGATCATCAGAAAAGAGGCTATGAAAAAGGCCCTTTCGGAGAGGGACAGGGCACGTGATGAGTCATCCTCATTTTAAACAGAAGCAATGTCGATATATAAAAACTTTATTAATACTGACAGAAACTGCCGGAGAAAATTCCTGATAAATATGGGATGGAAAGGCTTTCTCGGCTTCAGTAAATTCCGAAGGAGAGCCAGGAAAGGTTTGCCCTTCCCTGCTTTTCAATTCATTTCAGTAACAAACGACTGCAACCTTCGATGCCAGGGATGCTGGGTCACGGTAGCCGGTAAACCTGATTACATGCCTCTTGAAAAGATAAATACAGTTATTGAAGACGGAAAAAGACATGGATCTTACTTCACCGGGATTCTTGGAGGAGAACCTCTGATGCATCCGGATCTGATGGAAATCTTCAGTAAGCATCAGGATTGCTATTTTCAGCTCTTCACGAACGGCACCATGCTTACCAGGTCAGTTGCCTCCGAGCTTCGGAAAAACGGCAACGTTACGCCTTTGATAAGTTTTGAAGGGGATGAGCTGGTAGCCGACATCCGCCGCGGAGGAAATAACATATACAACAGGACTATTGAAGCTATTCGAACGGCCGTATCGGAGAAACTGATAACAGGAGTGGCTGTCAGTGTATGCAAATCGAATATTGAAATGGCCCTGTCAGATGAATTTGTAAATAAACTTCATGATCTTGGTGTCCTGTACCTTTGGTACTACATCTACCGTCCGTCCGGCAGCAAGCCCAACTATGAGCTTGCCCTTGATACGGATGAGATACTGCGTCTCAGAAATTTCCTTGTTGAAGGACGGACCAGGTTCCCAATGGTTCTGATTGATTCCTACTGGAGTGCTTCAGGTGAACCATTCTGTCCGGCTGCCGACGGACTGAGTCATCATATAAATGCCGCCGGCTACATTGAGCCTTGTCCTGTTCTGCAGATTGCTGTTGATAGAGTCAAATCGGGCGATATGAAATCTCCTTATGATGGTTCTGAGTTTCTGAGGGATTTCCGGGAACAGATACACCTCAAAACAAAGGGTTGTGTTCTGATGGAAGATCCTGCCTGGGTGAAGGCTTTCAGTGAAAAGCATCATGCACTTAACACCTCTAACAGGCCTGAATACCTGGATGCTCTTGAGAGAGCACCCCTGCTGCCAAGTCATGGATCGATTCCTGCGATCCCTGAAAGGAACTTCATTTACAGGTTTGCAAAACGAACTGCATTTTTTGGAATGGGAGCTTATGGATAACATAAATCAGAAAATAAAGGAAGTTGAACAGGCTACTGTTATGCCTCTTGTAGTTCCGCTGGATAATGATCAGCGTGAGGAGATAAGGAGGAAAGTGAAGCAATTCTTCTCTGACAGGAAGATAATGCCGCCTGTATCTTACAATCAGCTGGCTGTTTATGCCGGTATACTTATAGAGGAAAACAACTGGGACGAAAGACACAAGGCTTTTGTAATGGTGTGCGGGGGAAATGAAATATGGCGGCCCATTGTTGGGTCAATACCGTTCGAACGCCGAATGCTGCTGCTTCCGATGTGCCTCAGGAACAGTAAACTATGCACGGGTGTGGAAGATGAGCTTGGCCTGTTGTGCAGTGAATGCGGAAACTGCAATATATGCTGTTTTCTGAAAGAAGCCGAGGACCTTGGATACATTACAATTGTTGCAGAAGGCACAACAATTGCAACCCGTTTGGTTGAAAGCGGCAAGGTTGATGCTGTTGTGGGCGTGGGATGCATGGACGTGCTCAGAAAAATGTTCAGTTCGGTTACAAAATATTCGATTCCTGCTGTTGGAATTCCCCTTGTAACATGCGGATGCAAGGATACAAAGGCCGATGCTCTCTGGGTGAGTGAGGAAATCAATTACATTGAGACGAATTCAGATTTTAAATTATTGAATATAAATAATCTGAAAGATAAGACATCTGCCCTCTTCACCGAGTCGCGAATTGATGGCATGATTGGACTTGCCGGTTCAGCAACAGGAAGGATGGTAAGGGAGATGCTTATGGCCGGTGGCAAAAGGATACGTCCCTTGCTTACCGTGCTTGCCTATGAAGCATTCGACAGTGATCCGGATCAGGATCTTCTGGCTCATCTGGCAATTTCGGTGGAGTGTTTCCATAAAGCCTCCCTGGTTCACGATGACATTGAAGATAATGATTCATTCCGTTACGGAAAAGAAACCATTCATACCCGCTACGGGATACCTGTTGCAATAAACCTGGGCGATCTTCTTATCGGCGAAGGCTACAGATTGCTGGCTGAAAGCGGTCTGGCTCCTGACCGCACCGGTGAGTGCTTTAGAGCAGTTGCACAGGGTCACAGGGCAATGTCGATCGGACAGGGAGAAGAACTGATGGCCCGGCGCGACGGAAGGATACTCACCATGGATGAAATAATTGAGGTTTTCAGGAACAAAACTTCTGCTGCCTTCAAGGTATCACTTCAGGTTGGGGCCATTGGTGCAGGTGCTGATAAGAAAACGCTGGAACTTCTGGAACACTTCAGCGATCTGATCGGAATCGCTTACCAGATAAAGGATGACCTTGAGGATTTCACCGTCGCAAACGGTTTTTCGTCCTTTGATGATCAGTCGGTTCTGATCTCACTTCTGGCCGGACAAGCCTTGGCGTCTGACCTCAGTGTTGTTACTGGAGCGTTGAAAAACAAGAGTATGAAAGAACTGCATCCCATGGCAGAAAAATATCACATCAGGGAACAGATAACAAAGATGCTTGCGGAGTATCTTGAAAAGACATACAAGTGTGTGGAAGATATTGCTAACCTGAAGCTGAAACTCTCACTTAATGAGATAGTGGGAAAAACTTTCGGAGATTATGTTTAAACTTCTTGCAGCTCCTTATCTTAAGAAGTTTGAAGGGAAAAGTCCTGAAAAAGTACTGAAGCTTTCCCTGAACCTTCTTGACCCCGTTTTTACTGCTAACCTGAGGGATTACGTCAGAAATTCACAGACACAGTCGGGCGGGTTTAAGGACAGGGCTGGGAATGCCGATCTTTATTACACTCTTTTTGGCTGGTTTGTTGCTGATGCACTTGGAATGAAACAGGAGTGCTCACTGGTCTGGCCCTATGTCAGTACAAAGATCAGCCTGAAGGAGCCGGAAGGAGTATATCTCCATTGTGCTGCAGTTTTGTCAGCTGTCAACGGGCAGGCTAAGTCTTTCAGGAAATCCTTCGGCGCAAAACTGAGGCAGTCTGCAGGAATGAAATATCAACAACTTTACGGACTATTCCTGAGCCTGATGAGTTTTTATTACCTGAGGGATTTCAGGGGCTTGTTCCGGATCAGGCAGAACCTCAGATCACTTCAGGGAGATGATACCCTCCCCTGCCCCGTAACTGCAGCCTCGCTGGTTCTCAGCAAGAGTTTCAGTGAGCCTGTGGACGGACTTATTAAACTTTTGCTGTCATTTTATGACGGAAAGGGAGGTTTCAGGGCAACACATTCCACCCCATTGGCCGATCTGCTTTCCACTGCCGTTTCCCTTTATGCCCTCTGGTTTGCCGGATACGACCTGAGGGAAATAAGGCCAGACTCGCTCGATTTTACCGATTCACTATTCAGGGATGGCGGTTTCTCAGGCCATCCTCTTGATCCTGATCCTGATATCGAATATACTTTTTACGGACTGCTGGCACTGGGCTCCCTGAATGATTAAAACTGGCATGGAAAGAATTACTCAAAAATACAGTGAACTTGTTGCTCTCCTTATCAGTAAACGCAATTCTGAAGGATTCTGGACTGGCAAACTTTCAACAAGCGCCCTTTCAAGCTCTGTGGCAATTGTAGCACTGAAGCTTTCAGACAATCCCGATGACCGGAACAGAGTTGAATCCGGTTTCACATGGCTCTGCCGCAACATAAATGCAGACGGAGGTTATGGTGACACTCCGGAATCGTTAAGCAACCTGAGCACCACTCTCCTTTGCTACTCCGCAATTCACTTTTGCCAGGCCGGAGATTCGGGAAAACATGTTCTTGAGACAATGGATAAATGGCTTGCCGGGAATGGGATAAGCATTGGTTCGCCGGGTGTCGTGCGCTCGATTCTTGATATTTACGGAAATGACTACACTTTTTCGGTTCCAATTCTGTCGATGCTTACCCTTTGCGGTGTCTTGCCCGAATCTTCACTCGATAGGATTCCGCGCCTGCCCTTTGAACTTACATTGCTGCCTGCTTCCTTCTACAGGTTTTTGAATCTGAGGGTTGTAAGCTATGCACTCCCTGCACTGATAGGTGTTGGAATATACCATCACCGTAAGAGAAGAAAAGTCCTTCCGGGAATAAGGCAGATGCGTGACAAACTAATAAAGCCGGCCATAAAAAAGCTGGATGGGCTCCTGCCCGAAAGTGGAGGCTTTCTCGAAGCCATTCCACTGACAGGCTTTGTGGCTATGTGCCTCATTGAATGCGGTGAAACTGAAAATCGTACTGTAAAAAAAGGGCTCGGCTTCCTGCGCAATCAGCAGCGTGGCGATGGCGGATGGCCTATCGACACCGATCTGTCGACCTGGGTAACTACTCTTTCTGTTAAGGCCCTGGGTGAAGAAGCAGGGAAAGTCATGAGCCAAAAGGAGCTTGATGATCTACGGAACCATCTGCTTCGGCTTCAATATACCTCAGTCCATCCCTTCAACGGCGCTTCTCCGGGGGGCTGGGGCTGGACAAGCTATTCAGGCTCCGTTCCCGATGCCGACGACACTCCGGGGGCAATCCTTGCCCTTCTGATGCTTTTTTCAGGAAGTAAGGCAGAAAAAGACGCTCTTGAAAATGGCTGCAGATGGCTGACAGGCCTTCAGAACAGCGACGGAGGGTTTCCTACATTCTGCAGAGGTTGGGGCAAACTGCCCTTTGACCGATCTTGCGCCGATCTGACCGGACATGCACTGCTTGCTTTGCTGAAATCGGTTGAGATCCTTCATGATAACATGGATAAAAAGCTGCTTGCTGACATCGGCAGGACTATAAAAAAGGCAACGCTTTACCTCGAGAAGCACCAGTCGGACGACGGATCATGGCTGCCGCTGTGGTTTGGCAACCAGCTAACCGATGATAAAAAGAATCCAGTTTACGGTACCGCCAAGGTATGCATTTACCTGAGCGAGATACCCGGATTTGAGAAGCCTGGTGAGGAGTATAAAGTAAGGATACAAAAGATGATGGAAAAGGCCCGTGCCTATTTACTTAAACAGCAGAACGCCGACGGAAGCTGGGGAGGAAAGAAAGGCACCGAAGGCTCGGTTGAAGAAACTTCGCTGGCAATAAGTGCCCTGGAAGGAAAATCCTCAGACGAATGCGCCAGGGGATTTAAATGGCTTAACAGCCGCGATCAAACCTGTGCAGCGCCCATTGGACTTTATTTCGCAATGCTTTGGTACGACGAGGAGATGTATCCGATTATTTACCATGTTGAAGCCCTGCGGAAATTTTTAAAATATCATAGGGAAGAAAACTCAAATGAAAACTCTTTTTAAAAAGCCCCAACAAACGGAGCTGCCTGAGAAAATTACTCCTCTCAGGCTGTTATTATTCAGCCTGATAAGCTCTGTATTCTTTATTTATCCCAATATTGCCTTCTTTTCGATGGAGCGGGAACATCTCGAAGAAGCAAAGGGTACTGTCCACCTGTTATTCTTTATTTTCAGATATCTCTACTTTGCAGGACTTACCTGGTTGCTTATTAGCGCAAATCTGAAGAATCTGAAGACGCCGCACATTCGTAAAAGGTTGGTTTACAGTGCAATCATCACAGTGGTCGCCTATCTGGTCTATATAGGGTTTTCAGTTATTCTGAGTCCCAAGCAGGAGTGGTTCACAGGTCTGCTTTTGTTTCAGTTTTTTGTGATTTTCATTTTCTCCATGCTGGCAGGTCACCTTTCCTTCCTTCTTACCGAACAGAGAAGAAAAGAACATGAAATCGAACAGTTGAAGATCGAAAATCTCGAAAGCCGATATAGTGCCCTGACTAATCAGATCAACCCTCATTTCTTCTTCAACTCACTGAACGGACTAACATCACTGATCCGAAAGAAGAATGATGAACTAACTCTGGAATATGTAAACAAGCTTTCGGATGTTTTTCGCTATATCCTTCAGAGCGACAGAAAAGTAATGGTCACTCTTGCTGATGAACTCGATTTTCTGAAAGCTTTTGGCTATATGATGGAAGTCCGCTTTGCCCGTAAGCTGGTATTCATTGCTGATGTCCCCGATGACAAGCGCGATCTTAAAATACCTGTACTTTCACTGCTTCCGCTTCTTGAGAACCTTGTTCTGCACAATACCATTGACAGTGAACATAAGATGGAGTTAAGGATATGGCTCAACGATGCATGTGAACTGGTGATTTCGAATCCCATATATCCAAAGCTTGTGCCGCCTGAAACTAATGGCACCGGACTCAAAAATCTCGAAAGCCGGTTCTGGCTGCTGCTGGACCGGAAGATACGAATTGATAACGATGGTAAAACTTTTACCGTAAGTCTTCCTTTAAAATAGCAGCTATGAGAATTCTGATAGTGGAAGACGAAACTGCAGCCTACGAAAACCTTGTGGAGATACTGAAGGAAATTGAACCTGAAACAGAGATTGCAGGTTATACTGAGAGTATAAGCCAGACCTTCAGGTGGTTAAAAAACAACACCATGCCCGACCTGATCCTGATGGATATTCACCTGTCCGACGGATCGGCTTTTTCAATTTTTGACAAGCTGAGCATTGAGACTCCTGTCATATTCACGACAGCCTATGACGAGTATGCTATAGAAGCATTCAGGGTCAACAGCATTGATTATCTGCTTAAGCCTATTAAGACCAATGATCTGAAACGGGCACTTGAAAAATTCAGGAAGCTTACCAGGCAGGATATTCTCAAATACCTCACCCAGCTCAGCCAGCTGGCGCCCGGGAAGGTACACAGGGACAAAATTCTCATCCCTGTCAGGGACAAGCTTCAGCCGGTCGGTATACACGAGGTTTCATGCTTCTATACCACAGATAAGAATACCAGAGTCTTCCTGAAGAGCGGTAAATGGTATCCTTATCCCGGAACACTTGATCAGATTGAATCCACATTGAATTCCGAAGAATTTATCAGGGCGAACAAACAATTCATCGTTGCCCGGAACAGTGTCAGTAATCTGACAATATGGTTCGACAGCCGTTTGCTGGTTACTCTTGATGTTGAAACCCCTGAGCGCATTTATGTCAGCAAGAACAGGGCTGCAGCATTCAAGGCATGGATAGTGAGGAATACATGATGCTGGAGGCAAGAAATGAAGATTGGAGGACTAAAACCCGAAAAGATGTTAAAAAACATTAAATATTGTTTTGCGGAAGGTGCTGATAAGCATGATTTTATACTTGGTTCCAGGAGTTTTTATATATTGCGGCCACAACACTTAAATACATGATTATGTCAGCAAAAACTAAATTTCTACTGATACAGGGTCTATTGGCCCTTCTGTTTGTTTTTCCGGTAAACTCACAGTCCGTTAATGAATGGCGCGGAAGCGGCCGTACCGGTATTTATTCCGAAACATCATTGGTGAAAAGCTGGCCTGCAGCAGGACCATCCCTTCTGTGGGAATCGATGGAAGCAGGTACAGGCTATTCGAGTGTAACCGTTACTGATGATGCTGTTTACATTACCGGTCGAAAAGGTGATCATGATTACCTTACTGCCTATACTCAGGATGGAAAGTTAAAATGGTCCACCCAATATGGAAAAGCCTCTGACAGCAACTATCCCGATTCAAGAAGTACAGCTACTTATTACAATGGTAAGCTCTATCTTGTAAGCGGGTCAGGCGATATGGTCTGCATCGGCACTGATGGAAAAATACTCTGGTCGGTGAATTACTTCCAGAAATATAATGCCTCGGCACCCAGATTTGGGATATCAGAGTCTCCGGTGGTAGTCGATAATAAAGTGATAGGAACCCCCGGAGGCAACGTGGCTGCAGCAGTTGCCCTGAACGCCTCTGACGGGAAAGTGGTTTGGACCACTCCTCCTGTAAATGAAGGCACACAGTATGTGAATCCCCTGGTGATCGAATCGGGCGGGAAGAAAATTGTGGTGACAGTAACCACGGGAAGCATCCTTGGCATTAATGTGGCAGATGGAAAGCTTTTATGGAAAGTCAACTATGAAGGTCTGAATGCACAACAGGGCGGAAGGAGAAATCACACAAATACCCCGATTTACCGCGACGGATTTCTTCTGGTAGCAAACGGATACTCTCAGGTCGCCGTGAAACTGAAGATCAATCCCGACGGATCTCCACCCACTATTGTGTGGAAAAACACTGACCTTACTCCGCATGTCGGTGGCGTTGTTCTACTTGGCGATCTTATTTTCAGTTCAACCCATGATAATAACTCAATGGGTAAGTGGATATGTGTTGACTGGAATACAGGAAAAACACTCTGGATCAATGACTGGAACAACAAGGGTTCAGTGATATCAGCCGACGGGATGCTTTACATTTATGAAGAACGTATGGGAAACGTAGGGCTTGTGAAGCCCGGAAAAGAAAAGCTCGATGTGGTAAGCCAGTTCCGTATTACGAAGGGAACCGGTCCATACTGGGCTCATCCAGTAATTAATAAAGGCCGGTTGTTCATCCGACACGGAGAATACCTTGGGGTATTTAATTTAAAGTCCAGATAATTATCTTTGTATAAATTAACAATTCAAAAATATGAAGCGTATATTGATCATTGTCCTCTCTCTTATAATAATCGGAGCCATAGGTTATGGGGTGTTTTACCTGTTCTTTTCCGACCCCGGTGTTACCAAAACAAAGAATGAGGTCACCTCCGCAAGCAGATCTGAAAATACATCGGTGCAGATTGAA
The DNA here is from genome assembly GCA_016936695.1 of Bacteroidales bacterium. Classification (GTDB taxonomy): domain Bacteria; phylum Bacteroidota; class Bacteroidia; order Bacteroidales; family VadinHA17; genus LD21. Next base: position 9,190 of record JAFGXK010000291.1, read on the forward strand.
GATGGCAAGGTTACCGGATGGAGGGAAGCAAACAGAACTGGTATCTCAGCCGAAACAGGGCTGATGAAGTCATGGCCCGAAGACGGACCAGCCCTGATATGGTCGAATACGGAACTTCCCAAGGGCCACTCTTCGGTTACTTTCGGAAATAATACCGTTTATATTACCGGTCTTGAAGAACCAAACGATGTTCTTATTGCACTTGATCCCACAGGAAAAATAAAATGGAAAACTCCTTACGGCAGATTCTGGGAAAAATCATATCCGGAAACCAGGTGCACCCCTGCCGTAGATGGCGACAGAATATATGTAACAAGCGGATTTGGAGACCTTGCATGCATAAACGGTATTTCGGGGGAAATAATCTGGTCGAGGAAGGCAAGTGAGGAGAACGGAGGCACCTACGGGCCCTGGGGAATAGCAGAATCGCCTATTATTGATGGTGACAAAATCTATTATACCTCCGGAGGTCCTCAGACTACGACCATTGCTTTTGACAAGAATTCCGGCGAAGTGGTCTGGAGGTCCGAAAGCATTGATGATCCGGCATCCTACCTTTCACCCATTCTGATTGAGAAGGCCGGTATCAGGATCTTGATAAACATAACACCCCGTTTCATTTTTGGTGTGGATGTATCTGACGGAACAATCCTGTGGAAACTAAACCACAGGGAGGCTCTTGGAAAATCCGACATAGACGATACAGGTCAGATCTTGTGTGTCACTCCCCTGTTCTCCGGTAACAGGGTCTATATGACCGGGGGCTATGATCACGGAGGCTTAATGATTGATATCGGTGATGATGGAAAAAGTGCCAAATCTGTATGGACAGATGATGTACTTGATGTTCACCACGGAGGTGTTGTCATGGTTGACGGCTATATCTACGGAGCAAACTGGATAAACAACGGAAACGGAAACTGGTGCTGCGTTGACTGGGAAACAGGTAAACTAATGTGGGAGAAACACTGGAACAATAAGGGATCAATTATAGCCGCTGACGGCATGCTGTATATCTATGATGAGCGAAAAGGTTCAGTTGGATTACTCAGACCGGATCCTTCCGGGTTTAATCTTATAAGCAGTTTTAAATTTACAGGTGGATCAGGTCCCTACTGGGCACATCCGGTTATCCACAACGGTGTGCTTTATGTAAGGCATGGTGAAGCTCTCAACGCATATGACATCAAGGAGAAATAACAGGCTTTTAACAGGAGTATCAGCAGTTATTTTTGCTGCAGTACTTGTCTGGTGGCTGGCTGACGATCATTACCCAGCCGAACTAACCATGAGGGTTCCGGGTATGGATAACAGACCGAAGCTTGAACCACGGTCAGAGGAAATCATAGTAGGTGAGTTTTTTGACACTCTGGGAACTTTTGATGAAGTTGTTCCCGGCGAATGGCCAAGGTTCAGGGGATCCAACTTTGACAACATTGTCAGGGATACCTTTGAAATGGCTGAATCGTGGGATACTACAGGTCCTCCTGTTGTCTGGAAGGTCACTCTAGGTGAAGGCTATGCCGGCCCGGCTGTCAAGAACGGTCGTGTATACATTCTGGATTACGACGAAAGAAGAAAAGCGGACATGCTTCGCTGTTTCTCGCTCAAGTCAGGTACGGAACAGTGGCGGAGATGGTATTATGTAGACATGAAGCGTAATCACGGTTATTCCCGTACAATACCAGCAGTTACCGATAAATACGTGGTTACAGTCGGACCCAGATCACATGTGATGTGTGTCGATCCTATTTCGGGTGAACTTTTCTGGACCATCGACATGGAAAAGGAATTTGGCGTACCCGGAAGTTCCAAGGGAAAAATCACACCTGATTTCTATTCCGGCCAGTGTCCTCTTATTGATAACGATGTTGCTGTATTTGCTCCCGGCGGTAAAGCCCTGATGATCGGCGTGAATTGTTCTGACGGGGAGATTCTGTGGCAAACTCCCAACCCCGACTCCCTGATGATGTCGCACGGTTCAATAATCCCCATGGTAATTCATGGAAGGAAAATGTATGTTTACAATGCAGTGGGAGGCGTTGTAGGTGTTGCTGCTGACGGTAATGATGTAGGACGGGTTCTTTGGAGAACAAAGGAATGGAACCCGGCGACAACGGCAGCCTCTCCCCTGTACCTGGGGAATGGTGAAATAGCAGTGTTCGGAAGCTATGGAGCCGGCGGAGGGAAAATAAGGATTGACTTTGACGGATCAGGATACTCGGTTAACGTAATAGAGACTCACAAAGCCATGGAAGGTATTTCCAGCGACCAGCAGACACCAATTATAACAGGCGATTATGTATGGACGGTAATGCCTGAGAATGCAGGACCGCTCAAAAAACAGCTTGTTACATACCATAAGTCTGACCTGAGAACACTATTATGGAGCAGCGGCAAGGACATGAGATTCGGACGAGGACTCGGACCCTTTATTGTGAAGGATGATAAACTGATACTGCTCGATGATGATGCAAACCTTTTCATTTTCAATATCGAGGGCTCACAGGCAACCCTGCTTTCACAATTTGACATACTCGACGGAATCGAGGCATGGGCGCCGATGGCCATTGCAGGAAACTTCCTCATTCTGAGGGATGCAAGAAATATGGTTTGTCTTAACATCGGGAAAGATAGTTAATATGAGAAAGAAACCGGCAGCAATATTTTCACTGATCATAATCCTTGCCTTCATGGCTTACATGATCTATGATGCG
>JAFGXK010000292.1 GCA_016936695.1 Bacteroidales bacterium
ACTGGCTTCAGACTTGGGGCCGGAAAGAGGAGTTACAAACAGGGATGTAGTTCATTTCGATACATTTCCTGAATTCAGGTTCCTGGGTGTACGCTGCAGGACAAACAATAATAAAGAAGTGTTTATTACCCCTGAAAAAACGCAGGGACCGGAAATACGATGCAACCCTCTTGACTATGTCGCACTCGTATTCAATTCTCCGGTTCTTAGTTCAGAGGTAAAGGCCAATGTGGAATTTTCGCCTGATCTTGCAGGCGGACGGGAAGACTATGATCCCTGGGCAAATATCTATAGTTATTCAAGGCTTTTCAGCTCACACAAAAGGGGGCAGGAATATGATGTGCAGCTGCCTGAGGTACTGAAGGCATGGCATGAATATCACATCGGGAGGAAAGGGGAAGGATTGAAAGATGAATTCGGCCGGGTTTTGACAGAGCCCATCAGTCTACGCTTTTTTACAGACCATCGAAGGCCTGATTTTCACATTGGTTACAATACTGCAGTTCTTGAAAAACAGGTGGAAACAGATGTTCCTGTCTTTGTAACCAATCTGGAGAAGATTGACGTTGATTTTGTAGGAATGACAACAAAAGGCCGTATGTCTCGACAGACAGCTTCGATAAATGTTCCTTTTGCGGAAGATACATCATTTTCTGTACCCCTCGGAGTGCGCGATATGCTTAAGGGCAAATCGGGCACTGTTTATGGCAGTATAACCTCAACTCCGGAAATACCCAAGAGCAACTATGAACGAAGGTTCTTTGCACAGATAACCCCTTATGAGGTTTATGTGAAGGTCGGCCATTATAATACCCTCGTCTGGGTGACCGATCTTCAAAGCGGGCTCCCGGTAGATAATGCCGATGTAATCATTTACAAGGACTCGGTATCATCACTTGATAATAGTAAAGAGAAGTTGGGCAAAGCTGTTACTGATAAGAGCGGTACAGCGGTTCTGAAGGGAATCGTGGAGCTGGATCCTGATCTAAAGGCATTTAAGTGGGGTCAGGACAACGACAGCGTTATCCGGCTATTTGTCAGAGTGACCAGGGACGGCGATATGGCCCTTCTTCCGCTTGATTACAGATTTATGGTTGATACCTGGGCCCCTTCATCATATACGGTCTATTCCAGCATGAAGGCACGCTACGGTCATATTCGTGCCTGGGGCACGACGGCCCAGGGAGTATATCGTGCCGGTGACACCATTCAGTATAAATTCTATGTGCGCAATCAGGATAATGAGACCTTTGTCAGTGCTCCCCGGAATGGATATAAGCTCAAGATTATTGACCCCGAAGGCAAAGCGGTTCATGAAGTCAGGGACTTAAGACTGTCGGAATTCGGTGCCTGTGCAGGGGAATTTAAAGTCTCAAAAAACGGTGCGATAGGCTGGTACTGTTTCAGGTTAAGTGCCGGCTTCACTGAAGAAACATGGCAGCCTATAAGGGTACTGGTCAGCGACTTCACTCCTTCACCATTTCGCGTGCAGACCGATCTGAATGGAGACCTGTTTCAGCCCGGGGATAAACTGGACATATCAACTTCTGCAAGACTTCACTCCGGCGGGCCCTATAATCAGGCCTCGACCAGGATTACCGCCGCGCTTAAAAGAGGTATTTTCAGCCCGGACCATCCTTTGCTCAAAGGTTTTCTGTTTGATACTGATCAATACGAGACCCGTGGCCCCCTGACTCTTTTTCAGAAGACCGAGCAGCTCAATGATCATGGAGATCTGGTATCAAGTTTCATATTGCCCGACAGGGAAATAATTTTCGGGCGTATCACTGTTGAAAGCTCTGTGCAGGACGATCGAGGAAGGTATGTCGCTGCCTCAGCATATGCTGATTATATAGGCCGTGACCGGTTTGTCGGGCTCAGGAATACTGAATGGATCTATTATGAAGACAGACCAGCCCGGGTGGAGTTCATTGCAGTTGATGAACATGGCGAGATTGCAGCAAATACTGATGTAGGTATTAATATTGAACGCCTTGAAACAAAGCTGGCAAGGGTAAAAGGCGCAGGAAATGCCTATCTTCCCGAATATATAGATGAATGGGTTCCTATTTCATCTCATGAATTAAGGTCAGGATGTGAACCATGTGTCTTTGAATTTGTTCCGGATGAGCCGGGCTCTTACCGGGTAATAGCAGAAATTTCAGATACAAGGGGACGCAAACAGGGCACCAGACTGAATCTGTGGGTAGCAGGTAAAGGACGTGTTGTCTGGCATGAACCTGACGACTACAGCCTGAAGATCATTCCGGAAAAGGAAATATTGAAGGTGGGGGATAAGGCCCGCTATATGATAAAAAATCCCTTCCCAAATTCCAAAGCGCTTATAACGATTGAAAGATACGGGGTATTAAATAACTGGGTCCAGACCTTTGAAAGCAGTACGCCCGTGATTGAGTTCCCGATTGAACCGGATTATCTGCCCGGTTTTTATCTGTCCGTCGTAATCATGTCTCCCCGTGTTGATAGACCACCTGGAGATGGTCAGGTAGATCTGGGCAAGCCCGCCTTCCGTATTGGTTATGCCAGGGTCCCTGTTAAAGATCCCTATAAGGAGATTGATGTTACTGTAAATCCGGAAAATGATACTTACAGGCCAGGGGAAAGGGTAAGGGTGACTCTTCATGCTCAGCCGCGCAACGCAATTGAAAGCGAGGAGATTGAACTTGCGGTGGCAGTCCTGGACGAAGCAGTGTTTGATTTATTGTTTCAGGGTAATGATTTGTTTGATCCTTATAAGGGTTTTTATCATCTTGATGGATTGGACATAAGCAATTACAGCCTTCTTACGAGGCTTGTGGGACGTCAGAAGTTTGAGAAAAAGGGCGCCAACGCAGGCGGTGACGGTGGTGCTGATCTCAGCCTTCGTTCAGAGTTCAAATTTGTCAGCTACTGGAATCCCTCATTAAAGACTGACGAGAAAGGCAATGCTGTTATCGAGTTCGACACCCCTGACAATCTTACATCCTGGCGTATTTTTGTAATGGCTGTTACACAGGGCGACCGTATGGGCCTTGGTTACAACAGCTTCAAGGTAAACCGCCCTACAGAGGTAAGACCTGTTATGCCCAATCAGGTTACTGAGGGGGACATGTTCAGTGCAGGATTCAGTATCATGAATCGTACAGAAAATGAGCGGGAGCTGACAGTCATAATTAATGCTTCAGGGGCCATAGATAATAAGGATACACCTGCATCCAGAAGCGAAAAGATAGTACTGGCTCCGTATAAACGAACAACTGTTTATATGCCGATTCAGACAAAGGGATTCGGAAAGATTGAGTTTCAGGCAAGAGCCGGTGACAGCAAAGACAAAGACGTTCTATATCATTATATCCCTGTCAACAGACAGCAATCGCTTGAAACTTCAATAAACTACGGGACTTCCATTGAAGGAAGCATTGAAGAAGATGTTATGTTCCCTGAAAATATCCATGAAGATATCGGAAGGGTATTTTTTAAAGCTGCTCCGACAGTGATTGGAAATGTTGATGGCGCTTTCCGATATATGAGAGATTATCCTTACGGCTGCTGGGAGCAAAAGCTGAGCAAGGGTGTAATGGCTTATCACTATACAAATATGCGCAATTACCTGCCCGAAGAGTGTTTATGGGATGGCGCTGAACTGTTGCCGCAGAAGGTTCTTTCTGAGGCTGCTGATTTTCAGGCGCCTAATGGGGGCATGGTATATTTTGTTCCTAAGGATAACTACGTTTGTCCATACCTCAGCGCTTATACAGCTCTTGCTTTCAACTGGCTGCGAAAGGGCGGTTGCCGGATTCCCGAGATGGTAGAAAAGAAGCTGCATGAATATCTTATAAATCTTCTTCGTCATGATATTGTTCCGGACTTTTTCTCGCCGGGTATGCTATCAACCGTCAGGGCTGTGACCCTGGCAGCGCTTGCCGGGAGTGATGGTATTTCCATTAACGATCTTTACAGATACCTCCCTTCGGTTCCATTAATGTCCCTGTTCGGCAAGTCTCATTTTCTGCTGGCAGCAATCCAATTGAAAGGGCCTGAAGAGGTTATCAAAAATGTGCTTGCTCAGATAATGTCACATGCTGATCAGACTGGGGGAAAATTTCACTTTAATGAAGACCTTGACAATGCTTATGGACGGATTTTATCCACCCCGTTAAGGTCCTGTTCTGCAATACTGAGCGCCATATGCGAACTTGCGGCAAAAAAGGGATATAATGAACTGGTTGGTGATATGTCATTCAAGATCGTGCGCACTATCACTCAGACGAGGGGCGGCCGTGATCACTGGGAAAATACGCAGGAAAATATATTCTGCCTGAATGCCCTTATTGATTATGGCAGGGTCTATGAAAAGGATACTCCCGATATGACGGTCAGCGCATTTATAGACTCTAAGCCTCTCGGCCAGACACGTTTCTCAGACC
>JAFGXK010000293.1 GCA_016936695.1 Bacteroidales bacterium
AGACGCCGGGCTATGAAATATGGAAGGTTCATAAAGTAAAGTCATGTCAAAAATAAGTATAAAAATGTTAGATTTACATAAGCAAAACACAGTCAGATGAAAAAGTCAGTTCTTGTTGTTCTTCTCATGGCCGCTTTCGGGATTCAGGTATCATGCAACAGACCGGTTGAACCAACTGTACCGGGAGCCTGGCAGATTGACAAATACAGGGAATTTATTACCGGGAAACCTGTTGCGGTTGTGGCAAACCAGACCTCAATGGTCGGCACGACTCACCTGGTCGATACTCTTAAGCGTTCAGGCTTCGACGTAAGGGCAATCTTTGCTCCCGAGCACGGGTTCAGGGATATGGCCGATGCCGGCCATCACATAGAGGACGGAAAGGATGCATCAACGGGCATTCCCATAATCAGTCTTTACGGCGGCCATTTTAAGCCGCTGCCGGAAGATCTTGAGGGTATCAGCGCGGTGCTATTCGATATTCAGGATGTCGGGGTCAGATTTTACACCTATATTTCGACCCTTCATTATGTTATGGAGGCCTGCGCAGAGAATAAAGTTGAATGCATAGTTCTCGACAGGCCCAATCCAAATGGTTTTTATGTTGACGGGAACATACTTGACACCGCACACAGGTCTTTTGTCGGGATGCATCCGGTGCCAATTGTTCATGGAATGACTATAGGGGAATATGCACAGATGATCAATGGTGAAGGATGGCTGAAGGATGGAGTAAGATGCAGTCTGACTGTCATACCTTGCCGGAATTACACTCATCAGACATATTATGAACTACCGGTAAGGCCTTCTCCGAATCTTCCAAATCAGAATTCAGTGTACCTTTATCCCTCCACCTGCTTTTTTGAGGGTACGACGCTTTCGCTTGGGAGGGGAACCTCTTTCCCTTTTCAGGTTTATGGATCTCCGAAACTTCCCGACAGCGGCTTTAGTTTCACCCCTGAAAGTGTTAGCGGGGCAAGGAATCCGCCGCTTCTTGGTCAGCTTTGCCATGGCACCGATCTGCGCAATGCACTGGCCGACGGTATAGTCCCGGCACCTGAGCTTAATCTGGGCTGGGTGATTGATGCATGGAATAAATATCCGGATAAGGATGATTTCTTCACTCCCTATTTTGATGTTCTTTCCGGCGGTCCGGTCATACGTGAGCAGATCGTAAGCGGCATGAGTGCCAATGAGATCAGGGAAACATGGCTTAAAGGTCTTGAGAGTTTTGCCCGGATAAGGGAGAAATATCTGCTTTATCCATAAAGGTGATTAGGCAACCTTGCTTATCAGTCGCCGATAATCAATTTAATTTCTTCTTTACTGACAGACGGTAACTGATGTTTCCGGATCTTTTTCACAACGAGCCTGCCAGTCTTCCTTGCCGATTTTTTATCCCTGAACGGAGCCTCGCCTTCAACTGCCGGCATAAAGGGCTGGTGAATGTACACTTTTTCCTTTCGGAGGATATCATATCCCCATCCGTCGCCGCTTCTGAACAATGCCACCTCATAAAACTGCCCTCTTCGGGCAACTACAAATGAAACTGCAATTATTACCGCGAAGAGGGCAGTTATAAGGAATGCCTTTTTCTTTTTATCAGTCATCTTCGTTCATCTCGGCATCAGGGTCGAATGCCCAGATATCGTCGAAGTAGTAGGACGAACTTTTACCCATGGTCACATAACCGCGATTGCCGATGGCGAAGCCAACTGCATCTGATCTTGTTGTGCCTTCGAAGTTTGATTTCTCTGACCAGAGATCGGTAGCCGGGTCGTATTCCCATACTTCAATTCCCGTCGTTTGTCCGCCTGTTGCAAGGTAACCCTTGCCATTAATAGTGAAACCAACTTTTCCGGTTCCCTTTATGGTTGTATAGTCGTCGTCGTAAGTTTCGTTCGACACGTTTGCGATGGGCCTCATTTTATCCCAGGTATCGGTTGTCGGGTCATATCTCCACATATCGTTGAGGTAATCACCGTTGTCAAAACCACCGGCAACATAACCTTTTCCGCTTATAACAAAGGTAACGGCACTGTTCCTCTTGCTTCCTCCGATACTCGAGATCTTTGTCCAGATGTCAGATGACGGGTCATATTCCCAGAAATCCTTGAAATAGGCCACACTGTCGCCTGCACCCACATATCCCTTATTGTTGATTGACATTGCAACTGCAGACCGTCTGGCTGGTCCGCCGAACTCAGCTATTGGCGACCATACGTTTGAAGCGGGATCGTATTGATAAAAGTCCTTCAGCCTGTATTTGCCATCCCATCCTGTGCCGATAAAGCCTTTGGTATCGGAATTGAAAGCTACTGCCTGGCTTCTGGCGGTTCCCGGGAAGTCAGCTTTCTGTGTCCATGAATTCCTCGCAGGATCATATTCCCAGAAATCAGTATGAAACTCATCTCCGTCATATCCGGTTCCGATATACGCTTTGCTGCCTATCACAAAACCTGCAGCATCTGCCCGGGGCAGACCGTCAAAGTCAGATAACTCCACCCAGTTGCCAACAAGCTCATCCTCCTCATCATCGCATGAACTAAAGAAGGGCACAGCAAGAATCAACACCAATACTTTAATCCAGATCTTAACCTCTTTGTATGTCATCTTTCCCCTGATTTAATTTTTAATAATTCACACAAAACTATCTGAAGCATCCTTTAATTAAAAGCTTTGTAGATATATGCCTTAAAATCGTAGACAAGATAAGAATAATAATCGACAAAACTTAAATGTAGAATTAGCATTTAAGTTATTCCCTCGTATCTGCAATTGACGTATTGAAATATCTTTGGAAAATGCCATTATGTCTACTCATTTATGGTTTTTGTATATATTTGCTTTGTTTACATCCTGTTTTAGTATTCATTTGCATAAACCTTATAAGATTGATGAAGGGCATTGGTGAGGGAAAGAAAGGAAGACAGATCTTATTGTTATTCATATTTGGATTTTTACTGGTTGGTTCCTGTACCAAGACCAATGAGTTTACTATTGGCAAGGATTTCATGGCGCCGCAGACCAGACTGGAGGTAGTTGATACTTTCAGGGTGAACCTGTCCACCATCCTGATTGATTCAATCATAACATCATCAAAGAAGATTGCCTATGTCGGCAATTATGAAGATACAATATTTGGTCTGATAACCAGCAGGTCGTTTTTTGACCTCGGCTATGAGAATTTCGGGGAAGTTGATGAAAAAGCTGTTTACGATTCGGCTGCCTTCATACTCCAGTACACCGAAAAAAACATCGGAGACACACTGTACCCAATGTCAATAAGCGTTCACAGGCTCACAGAACGTATCGTTCCGATCAGCAACACTGCTCTTTTCAACACTTCATCATTCGATTATGAGCCGGAGTCTATGGCAACAATTGAGTTTTATCCCGAGCCTCATTCCTCCGACACCGCAGTTAACCTTACTGTAAACTCATTTGGGGAAGAGCTCTTCAACCTCATCAGGAACAAGGATGAGAAAGTGTCAAACCAGGAGTTTTTCAATGATTATATAAAGGGATTCGTTCTAAGCTCCGGGTCAGTTATGAATAAAGCCATCCTGGGTTTTAAGGCAAACACCGACCAGCTTATTCTGAAGTTGTTTTACCATGTGAATCGTGAGGAGCCTGAAGAGAAAGAGATCATCATCAAGATGGGCGATATAGGGAGACAGTTCAATAAGGTGGATTTTGACCTGTCGGACACCCCTCTGCGGAACATAAGGGAGCAGAATAATGAGGTACCGGCAACGCTGACCGGCAACAGGGCATTCATGCAGGGCATGACAGGACTTTACATAAAGTGCCTGTTCCCAACTGTTCAGAATCTGCTTGCCGACGATGGATGGAAGATTATTAAGGCTGAGCTTATTGTTGAACCCGTGAAGTACAGTTATGAGCAGTTCGAACTTCCTGACAGTGTTTATCTTTATGTAGGAGACAGGAGAAATAACCTGAGTATGCTGAGGGATGGAAAAGGAATGCAGCTTATGGGTTCCTTTCAGTTCGATAACTATCTTCATGAGGACAACAGATATACATTCGAAATCACTGATTTTATTCTCAATGAACTCGCCGACTCATATTTTGACCCCGACCAGAGCCTGATTCTTGGTCTGGCATCTACAGAACAGGGAGCAAGGTTTGAAAGGCTTATCGCTGAGGGCAAAAAGCCGCCGGTTAAACTGAAGCTTTATTACTTATCTTATTGAAAGGATGATGCGGAGACTGGTAACTATATGCTTGTTTGCTGTGATGCTGATGACTCTGGTGCCTCGCACCGCTTCGTCCCAGATCACCACGTCACCTTATTCCATTTTCGGTATGGGGATCCTCGAAGGCAGTGCTTCAGGTCTTTCAAGGGCTATGGGCGGAACCAATATTGCTTTTCTCTCGGAGCGTGCCATCAATTACGGAAACCCGGCTTCGTACGATGGACTTGACAGTCTGATAACCATTTTTGAGGTTGGAGTCTTTTCAAAATATACCATATTCAATACCACACACGATAATCAGTCGCTCCTTAATGCCAATTTCAGGTATATGGCCATGGGTTTCAGGATTGCACCGTGGCTTTCCACCAGCTTTGGTTTTACACCATACAGCTCGGTAGGTTATAACATTAATTCCACAGCGTTCCTGGAAGGCACACCTGTTGAGTATAACAAAACCTATATCGGGAAAGGCGGAGTTAACAGGGTTTATGTTGGAGGAGCGGTCAGTTTTATAAAGAACCTGTCGCTCGGAATGAATGCCTCCTACCTCTTTGGAGATATTACCCATATTGAATCTGCTGATACTTACGAGTTTGCTCTCGAGGATGTTACTTATATGTCGAATTTTACATTCAATTACGGCCTTAACTACCAGGTCGGTATGAAAGACTGGACGTACAATATTGGTCTTACCTACAGTGATGGCAAGAAGTTGAAAACCAAAAATGTAACCACCATTGAGACGCAGTATGAACTGGAAGTCCTGAAGACCAGGAAGTACAGGTACAGTGTTCCCAGGATCATCGGGGGCGGGCTTTCGGTACGCAGGGATTTCTTCAAGGCAGGTTTCGACTATGAATGGAGCAACTGGGAGGAAGTGGATTTTGAAAGCAACTATCTTCACACGAGAAATTCTAACCGTTATTCCGCGGGGGTTGAGTTCCCTTCGCAGGGATTAAGGAAGGGGAGCGGACGGATGGTGATGTTCAGATTTGGAGGCGAATTTCGCGAATCCTATATGGTAATCAAGGGAATTCCGATCGATTACCGGGCAGTGACGATGGGTTTGGGAATTCCTCTCAAGGGGGTGGTGAGCGTGCTAAACACTACACTCGAGTTTGGTCAGAACGGAACAACAAAACGGGATCTTTTCAGGGAGAACTTCATTACTCTCAGCCTCGATCTCTCCCTCCGCGATCAGTGGTTCATGAAGCGGAAATACTATTAGATCATATTCCTGTTCAGCAATTCAAAAAATCCTGGCCGGTACGACTCCCCGATAGGGATTCGCTGGCTGCCTATCACTATCCGGCTGTTCTCTATCATATCGATCTTGTCAAGCGATATAATATACGATTTGTGAACCCTGAAGAATGATTCTGACGGCAGTTTATCCATAATATTCTTCATGGTGGTCTTGGTGAGGATCAGCCTTCCTTCGGCGTGGATCTTCACATAATCCTTCAGTCCTTCGATAAAAAGGATTTCATCCAGATCGACGCGTATAGTTGTATATTCCACTTTTACAAGGAGGAATCTGCCCGTTGCCGTTAGCGCTTCACCTGACGGAGGTTCAGACGGACTCTTTAATCTCATAAGCTGGAAGGCCTTGTTGACCGCCCTTGAGAACCTTTCGAACGAAATCGGCTTAAGCAGGTAATCGACAGCATCACACTCAAACCCTTCAATAGCATATTCCCTGTGGGCTGAGGCAAAGATCACCAGCGGAGGATTGTAGAGGGTTTTAATAAATTCAGGGCCGGTTATCTGAGGCATAACAACATCAATGAAAATCAGATCGGGCTGGCTGTTGTTGATGGCATGAACTGCTTCAAAAGGATTTGAGCTTACCCCTGTCAGATTAAGGAACTGGATCCTTGAGCAGTACTCCTTTATTATCCTGAGCGCTGCTGGATCGTTGTCGATTGCTATGCAGTTAATGGTATTCAGTTTCATCCGTCATCCTCCGTTATACCCTGCCGGGATAGGCCTTCAAAGCCTCCGCCAGTGTTTCCATGGCGTTTTTAAGGTCATCGGTGTTCAGGACATATGCAATCCTGACTTCATTTTTACCCAATCCGGGTGTCGAATAGAACCCCGATCCGGGGGCCAGCAGTACGGTTTGTTTTTTATATTCAAACTTTTCGAGGATCCAGCGGGCGAATTTGTCAGCATCGTCAACAGGAAGCTTAACCATGGAATAAAATGCTCCTTTTGGTGTTGGACAATAAACACCCGGCATGCTGTTCAGTGCATCGACCATGAAGTTCCTTCTGCGTGTATACTCCTGGTTGACTTCACTGAAGTAACCGGCCGGAGTGTCGATAGATGCTTCGCCGGCTATTTGTCCGAGACCTGGAGGCGAGAGCCTGGCCTGAGCTGCCCTGAGGGCAGCTTCGATAATTTCCCTGTTCCTTGTGACAAGCGCCCCGATACGGATCCCGCATACGCTGTAACGCTTCGAAACAGAATCGATAAGCACCACGTTTTCTTCAATGCCACTGAGCTTCATTGCGGAGTAATGCTCCTCCCCGTCGTAGCAGAATTCCCTGTATGCTTCATCGGAAAACAGATAGAGGTCATGTTTCTTAACGATATCCCTCAGCTTGAAGAGTTCTTCCTTAGAGTAAAGATAGCCTGTCGGATTGTTCGGATTACAAACAAGTATGCCTTTTGTCCTGGGAGTTATCTTAAGCTCGATTTCCTCAACCGGAGGCAGAGCAAAGTCGTCAGATATGGTCGATGTCACCGGGACAATCCTGACGCCTGTTGATACTGCAAAACCGTTATAGTTTGCATAAAATGGCTCGGATGTAATGATCTCATCCCCGGGGTCGAGGCATGTGAGCAGTGCAAAGGACACTGCCTCCGACCCTCCGGTTGTTATCAGGATGTCGGTATATTCAACTTCGATCCCGAGACTCCTGTAGAAACCCGCCAGTTTCCTCCTGTACGATTCATTTCCGGCAGAATGACTGTATTCGATTACTTTCAGGTCGAGGTTCCGCAAGGCTTCAATGGCAACCTGAGGAGTTGGTATGTCGGGCTGGCCAATGTTAAGCCGGTATACTTTAACTCCATTTCTTGCTGCTTCCTCTGCAAACGGTATTAGCTTCCTTATTGGTGAGGCGGGCATTACCCTTCCTCTCGCTGAGATGGATGGCATATGTTGAATTAATTATATTTCAGTTTCAATACATGACAAAATTATTAAAAATCCTGATATTAAAAGTGAATTTGATGTTATAACAATGTTATAACGTTCCTGGTAGTACTTTAGGATGTAATAACGCCCCGAACTTTGATGATCCAATTGTTTTTGAGGCCAACTTTTTCCGGTGAAGGGGCTGATCTGATGAATTTTTATATTTTTGCTGTTTCATTCAAAAGCAATCATTTAAGATCAGAAGATGGAAATTCAATCCAAGTACGAACCGGGGAAAGCAGAAAGCAAATGGTATGACTACTGGATGAGGCATGGATTTTTCAGGAGCACACCCGACGAAAGAGAGCCTTATACAATTGTGATTCCCCCTCCAAATGTAACAGGAGTGCTGCATATGGGGCACATGCTGAACAACACTATTCAGGATGTGCTTGTACGGAGGGCAAGGATGCAGGGGAAGAATGCCTGCTGGGTTCCCGGTACCGATCATGCTTCAATAGCCACCGAAGCAAAGGTGGTGGCAAAGCTGAAGTCGGAAGGGATTGATAAAAAGGATCTTACCAGGGAAGCCTTCCTTGATGTGGCGTGGGAGTGGACGCATAAGCATGGAGGGATTATACTCGAGCAGCTTAAGAAACTGGGAGCGTCGTGCGACTGGGACAGGACTCTTTTCACCATGGATGACAAGAGGTCTGAGTCGGTTATCAAAGTGTTTGTGGATCTTTATAATAAAGGTCTTATTTACAGGGGAGTAAGGATGGTCAACTGGGATCCCCTGGCTATGACGGCCGTCTCTGACGAGGAGGTCAATTACACCGATGAAAAGTCGAAGCTTTATTATGTAAAGTACAGAATAGTCGGCGAGGATGAATATATAATGGTTGCCACCACCCGTCCCGAGACGATTCTGGGAGATACCGCCGTCTGTGCGAACCCGGCCGACGAAAGGTATCAGCGGCTGCGCGGAAAAATGGTTATTGTCCCGATGGTCAACAGGGAGGTTCCTTTTATTTTTGATGATTATGTCGATATGGAGTTTGGGACGGGCTGCCTGAAGATCACCCCGGCCCACGACATAAACGACTATGAGATAGGGATACGGCATAATCTGCCCTCCATTGATGTATTCAATCCCGACGGTACCATTAGTAATATTGCCGGCATGTTTGCTGGAACCGACAGGTTTGATGCAAGGGAACTTGCAGAAAAAGAACTGAAGCGGACAGGCAATCTTGTAAAGGTTGTTCACTATAATAATAAGATCGGCCGATCTGAAAGAACCAATGCAGTTATTGAGCCGCGTCTTTCTGTCCAGTGGTTCATGAGAATGAAGGATATATCAAAGCCTGCACTTGATGCCGTGATGAACGGGGAAGTACACCTTCATCCTGCGAAGTTCAGAAATCTTTACCGTCACTGGATGGAGAATGTTCACGACTGGTGCATAAGTCGTCAGCTCTGGTGGGGACACCGGATCCCGGCATGGTATTATTCTGCGAATGAGTATGTTGTTGCTGTTGATATTGAAAAGGCACTGATTCTGGCAAGGGAAAAAAGCGGGAACCCTTCTCTTGAGAAGAGCGGTCTTCGTCAGGACGAGGATGTTCTGGACACATGGTTCTCCTCATGGCTGTGGCCCATAACCTGCTTTGACGGAATCAACAATCCGGGCAATCCCGACCTGAAATACTATTATCCTACAAATGACCTGATAACAGCGCCTGAGATATTATTTTTCTGGGTAGCTCGCATGATCATTGCAGGCTACGAGTATCAGGGTAAGAAGCCGTTCAGCAATGTATATCTGACCGGACTGGTCCGCGATCAGCAGAGGAGAAAGATGTCCAAGTCGCTGGGCAACTCGCCTGAGCCTCTGGATCTCATAGCAAAGTATGGCGCCGACGGTGTAAGGGTGGGAATGATGCTCTGTTCGCCGGCTGGCAATGATCTGCTTTACGACGATTCACTTCCCGAGCAGGGGAGGAACTTCGCAAATAAGATATGGAATGCATACAGGCTCGTCAAAAACTGGAAGGTTGATAATTCCGTCAGTCAGCCGGAATCATCGGCAGTAGCTGTTAAATGGATGAACGAGGTGCTTAGGAAGTCGGTTGCCGAGATTGATTCCAACTTCAGGCGGTTCAGGATCTCGGAAGCTCTGATGAACACATACAAGCTGTTCTGGGATGAGTTCTCAAGCTGGTATCTGGAGATAATCAAGCCGGAATACAGAAAGCCTGTTGACCGGGTCACCTATGAAGCCACTGTTGCTGTTTTCGACAGCCTGCTGAGGATCATCCACCCATTCATGCCCTTCATCACCGAGGAGATATGGCAGATGCTGTCAGAGCGCAATGATGGTGAGAGCATTATGAAAGCAGCGATGCCCAGGGCAAAAAAATATGACAGGGATCTTACAACCC
The DNA here is from genome assembly GCA_016936695.1 of Bacteroidales bacterium. Classification (GTDB taxonomy): domain Bacteria; phylum Bacteroidota; class Bacteroidia; order Bacteroidales; family VadinHA17; genus LD21. The sequence continues at coordinate 9,810 of JAFGXK010000293.1, forward strand.
GTTTTGAGACTGTCATGGAGACAGTCACTGCAATACGAGCGATAAGGAATGAGAAACAGATACCCAACAGGGAGCAGATTGGTCTTTTGATAAGAACCGAAAGTGATTCCTTCGATTCTTTGTTCCTGCCTGTAATTATCAAGCTGTGCAACCTCTCGGAGGTTGGTTTTGTATCGGAAAAGCCAGCTAATTCAGCTTCGTTCATGATCAATACCACAGAGTATTATATACCAATGGGGAACATGATCGATGTTGAGGCGGAAAAAGCAAGGATTCTTACAGAGCTTGACTACCAGAAAGGGTTTCTTGAAACTGTTATGATTAAGCTTGGGAATGACAGGTTTGTTCAGAATGCCCCTCCGGCGGTGATAGAAAATGAAAGAAAGAAGAAAGCGGATGCAGAGTCGAGGATAAAGTCTCTCGGGGAATCACTGCGGGAACTGGAATCGGGAAGGTAAGGGGGTCAAATTCTATGGCACCCTTTTTCTTATGAAATAGCTTTGTTCTGATTTTGCCACTTCCCAGCCATCGCTGAGGATGATATACCATCCTTCGCCGGTTATGTGGTTACGATCCTCCTTCAGTCCTTTTGCCGTGATCCTGATATATTTATAATTGTTTGAAACCAGGCAGTCTCCTTCATCGACTGTCAGCTTACCCCAGTTGTCCGAAACCCGCAATCCGTGATACAATGTGCCCAGGGTGTCGAGATAGCTGACGTCTTCCGGTTCGAAATCAAATGAAGGACTTTCGAGTTCGAGTAGTACAACGGGCTTTTCAGTGAATACACTTACCCTGTTGTTCAGCCTTTCCCTCATTTCGACAAGCCTCTGGTCCTCTTCCCTGTAAATTTCATTAATATTGTAGTGAAGCGCTATGCTTCCGGCAACGTCGCGGCATTTCTCAGGCAGTTCTATCTGGTAATTAATTTTGACGAGTCTGCCGAGGTCGGCAGTGTCAGGTGATATTGATGTGAAATCAAATCCCCTGTCATGAAGGAGTGTTGCGTATAGAGCTCCGTGGATTGCGCCATATGAACGGGCATATGACTGAAAGGAATATATTCTGTCGAGGTATTGCAGCAGGCCTGTCCTGAATTCATCGGGTGTGTCTGTCCCAAAAAGGGAATATGTGAAGGTGGCAAGACCCTCATATGCTTCAAAGCGGTTTTCAAGGAGGGCATACCGCGGATAGGATTCCCGGTTTGATCCTCTGAAGATTAGTGCATCCCTGATTGCAAGGATTTGTTCCTCTCCCTTTGAGGTTAAGGCTTTTTTCAGCGCTTTCCATTCGAGTTTCATCCAGAGGCGGGCTTCCTTCTCATCCATAATGACGATGTTGAAACTCTCGGGTTTTATACCTTTTTCTTTCTGAAAGCTGTGAAAGAGGGCGTGTATGCCCCTGACCTTAGTCCTGAAACTGTCTTCCTCTAACGGAAGCGGTGCCAGGCCGAAGGTTGTTCCTCCGAAGTTTATGGTTGAAATGTTTATAATGTTTTCTGTGGGGTACAAGCCTGTGTAGACACCGTCCTTGAGTTTCAGAAGTCCTTCGCTGTCGGGTTGGTTTGCCGTTATTTTCCTGCTGGTGCGGTCGACGAACATAAGGGGTCCGTAGAGATTTTTGCCCCAGAGGTTTCCGTTATCCCTGTTGCAGGCATCTTCTATTTCGCTGAAGCTGGCTATGGCTTTTTCCGCTGTGAAATAATGGCTGACAACTTTTTCCTTGCAGCCGGTAAGCGCAACCAAAGCAATAAGGCAAATCCACTTTCTCATTTTCTGACAGATATTTAGTACTAGAATGCTTTCAGGCTCATATCAAGGCTTCTGATATGATGTGTCAGAGCTCCCGCAGATATGAAATCAACTCCGCATTCAGCATAATCCCTTATTGTTTCCAGGGTAATGCCGCCCGAAGATTCGGTTTCAAATCTGCCATTTATGAGCCGTACTGCTTCCCTGGTGTCGGCCAGGTTGAAATTGTCGAGCATTATCCGGTTGACTCCTCCAATTTCCAGTATTTTCCTTACATCACCAGTGTTTCTGGCCTCAATTTCAATAAGCAGGTTCTTTTTTGTTCTTGCAAGGTAATCATTGGTCTTACGGATGGCATTCTCAATTCCGCCCGCATAGTCAATATGGTTATCCTTAAGCATAATCATATCGTAAAGACCCATCCGGTGATTCATTCCGCCGCCTGTTCTCACGGCTTCCTTTTCAAGGAACCTCATGCCGGGGCTGGTTTTCCGGGTGTCAAGCACCTTTGTCTTCAGGCCGGCCAGTCTTTCAACATACATGCCGGTGCTGGTGGCAATTCCGCTCATCCTCTGCATTATATTGAGGACCAGTCTTTCCGATTTAAGTATTGAATGTATTTTCCCGGTTACATGGAATGCAGATTCACCTGGCGATATTCTGCTGCCGTCGGTTATGAAAGGTTCGAATATTATCCCGGGGTCGATTATCCTGAATACTTCTCCGGCAACAGAGCATCCCGAAAGGATGCCTTTCTCCTTTATAAGAAGCCGTGCTTTTCCGGCGGCATCAGCTGGGATGCAGGCAAGCGTCGAATGATCACCATCTCCAATATCTTCACGTAAACATCCTGAAATGAAATCTTGCAGGATTTTATTGTGCGTTGTCTGCTTCAATACGTATCTGATGAATTAGTAAATCATTTCCTACCTTTTTGAGAAGGAAGTAGACTCTGAAGTTGCCTTTCTCTGTTGTCAGGTTGCCTATGGCATATTGTGCATCACTCCTGGCTCCCTGATGACGGATTGCGAAGTCCTTTGCATGATACTGGCTGAAAAAATCCTTAAGGATTGTTTCGGCTACAACTTTTTTATAAAAATCCTCCTTCTCAAGGAGCACAAGGTTAACAGTGGAATTCATATATTTTGCCAGTTCCGCAGCATTCCCCGTTTTTATGGAAAGGGAGATTCCTGCAGGGATTTTTGCCTGATCCTCCTGGGTTATGCCACCAAGTGTGCTGAATGTGAAGAGGATGATCGCCGTTGAAATTATGAATCTCATTTAATTCAATTTATTATTTTTCTGCGTCCAGGTTACAGAATGCAAATTTACACTAATTTATAACAAAGTAAACCCTTTCCGGCCTTTGCCGCATAATGCTTGCCGGAGCAAGTTATTAATTATTATTTTTGTATGCGGTGCCGGACAAACGATTGCATGCAAAAGTCGGGCCAATAATTATGAAGATTGTCTTATTACAGACCGGGAAAACCACTGAAAGATATCTGACGGAAGGATTGACCAACTATGAGGAACGCATAAAGCGGTACTCCTCATTTGAGACGATCACCCTGCCTGATATAAAGGGAACCCGCAACATGCCTGAGGAGGAACAGAAGGCGAAGGAAGGGGCCAGGATGCTAAGGGTCTTCAGGGAGGATGACTTCATTGTGATTCTTGATGACAAGGGCAGGGAGTTTTCAACAACTGAATTTTCCTCATGGCTTGAGAGAAGCCTGATGATCCAGAAGAAACGTATTCTGTTTATTATCGGCGGGCCCTGGGGTTTCGCGGATGAAATCCGCAGGAAAGCTGATCTGACTATGTCTCTTTCGAGAATGACTTTTTCGCATCAGATGGTACGATTATTGTTCCTGGAACAGCTTTACAGGGCGTTCACCGTTATCAGGGGAGAACCATATCATCACGAATAGATCATTATTGTAAAACCATGAAAGAAGGAAAGCTAAAGATCACCCCGTTTATTCTGGCAGTGTTTCTGATCCTGCTTGCCATGGCTGCCGAGCTGGTCTATATGGGTGATTTCGAGTACAGGTTCAAGACCCGCAGGTTCAACAGGTTACTGAAGGAAAAGGAAAAGGTCATTGACCAGTGCCTTGAGGGGATGAAACCCATTCTCGCAAGCGGAGTGCCTCATGGTACTGAGGTTGAGAACAGCCTGTTTGCCCGGGCCCACGAGAATGGCATCACAATACTGGAATACTTGGGCGACAGGCTTGTAAGCTGGTCAGATACAGAGTTTGATGCTCCGAGGGTACTTCACGATTCCTTGTTCACAAAACCTTTCGTCTTCCTCCAGAACGGGTGGTTTCTTACCCGCAAGGTGGAAGCCGGTGCGGAGAATATTCTGGGTCTTCTCCGCATCAGAAGTGATTACAGCCTTGAGAATGATATCATCAGCAACGGATTTGAAGAGGATTTCCGAATCCCCGCTTCCACCAGGTTCAGCAGGAACTATGATGTATCCGGCTATAATGTTTACTCATCCGACGGCACATTTTTGTTCTCATTGCTATACCCTCAGGAAAAAGGAAAGACGGGACTGATACATATTCCGCTGATACTATGGGGACTGGCATTTCTTGCAATGCTGAACCTGGTGCTGTGCCTGGCAAGGCGCTATGCCGGACGGAAGAAGGCTGGAATGGCTGCTCTCATTTCTTCAGTCTTGCTTATCCTTCTTTATCTGATTGTACTTCTGGCAAAGAAGCCGGCAGTGCTGTCGCAGACCGCCCTCTTCTCTCCCTTCAGATACACTATGAACGGATTTGTGCCTTCGCTTGGGCATCTGCTTCTGCTTAGCATTTTACTTTCGTTCCTGTCCTACATAGTTTTTTCTGTGCTCAGGGACCACGACAGGATAAGCAAAACTGACATTTCCAGATGGTATATTCTGGCTTTGCTGCTCCTCCCGGGCTCATTACTTTTCAGCCTGTATCACAAGGTAATCAGCCACCTTGTGTTCACCTCCAACATAAATTTCGAGACATACAGGGTTCTCAATCTCGATCTGTTCAGTCTGGCCGGCTTTATGGTGATCATTCTGCTGTTTAC
>JAFGXK010000032.1 GCA_016936695.1 Bacteroidales bacterium
AGAGAGGGGGATTCGAACCCCCGGTACAGTTACCCATACGGCAGTTTAGCAAACTGCTGGTTTAAGCCACTCACCCATCTCTCCAAATAAGGAAGACGGCGACAAAAATAGGAAATCATGGGTTAACTTCAAAATCTGACTGAATTATTTAATCGTATCCCGTTTTGCCGCCTCATATCCTCTCAAGCAAAATAACATTCTCAACATGATGAGTGTGCGGAAACATATCCACAGGCTGAACTGCCGTCACCCTGTATTTCTCCGACATCAATCCGGCATCCCTGGCCTGCGTCGACGGATTACAACTAATATAGACGATCCTCGCCGGATTTGCAGCCAGTATCTGATCAACCACATCGCCATGCATCCCTGCACGCGGCGGATCGGTAATAATCACATCAGGCCTCCCCTTCTCCTCAAAAAACTTCTCATTCAGCAAAAGCCTTATATCTCCTGCATAAAATTCAGTATTCCCTATATTATTGATAAGTGCATTTTTCACAGCATCCTGCACCGCTTCCTCAATATATTCTATTCCGACCACTTTTTTTGCCTTCCCGGCCACATAACATGCAATAGTTCCTGTACCTGTATAAAGATCATAAACAACCTCATTCCCGGTAAGTCCGGCCAGCTCCATGGCTGTCATGTAAAGTCTCTGCGCCTGCCCCGTATTGGTCTGGTAAAACGAAAGGGGCCCGATCCTGAATTTCATTCCGCACATTTCCTCAAGCAGATGATCATCGCCGCTGAAAAGAACCGGCTCCTGATCGGTAAGCGAATCGTTCTTCTTCGTATTTACTATATAATATAAAGATGTGATCTGCGGAAACTCCGATCTGAGATACTCCAGCAGACCGTTTATCCTGTCCCTCTCGTCCATAAAGAACACCACTATTACCATCACCCTGCCCGAACCTGTGTTCCGGATTATCAGATTCCTCAGGAACCCGCTCTGCTGCCGGAGATTGAAAAATGCAAGCGATTTCCGGTGAGCATACCTTCTGACCGCATCCCTGATACTGTTCGACGGCTCAGGCTGAAGATGGCACTGCCTGATATCCAAAACTTTATCAAAATAACCCGGAATATGGAAACCGAGTGCGTCCTCAACAACCCGGTCATTATCAGAAACCATCTCCTCCCTTGTAAGCCAGCGCCTGTCAGAAAAGGTGAACTCAAGCTTGTTGCGGTATTCGAAAACCTCCGACGATCCCAGTATTGGCCTGACCCCTAAAAGCTCCAGCTTCCCTATCCTTGTCAGACTGTCAATCACCTGCTTTTCCTTGAATTCCAACTGCTTTTCGTACGGCAGATGCTGCCATTTGCATCCTCCGCATACCCCGAAATGGGAACATTTCGGCACTATCCTGTCGGGCGAGTATTCGTGAAACCTCACAACAGTCCCCTCCATGTACTTCCTCCTCTTCTTTTTAACCCTGATATCCACAACATCACCGGGAATCAGCATGGGGACAAACACCACCTGGTTGTCGACCCTGGCTATTGCATTTCCTTCCGCACCTATATCAGTTATCCTTACCTTTTCCAGGAGCGGCATCTCCTTCTTTCTTCGCAAAATCCGATTGTATTAATATTTAACTTATTTCAGACTGATCAGAAACTCCAGCCCCTTCATCATTGCCGGTATCACCGCATCACCATGATCGAGTCCCGGAAGTATTTCCTTTTTGCATAACTGAGCCGGCGTTCCGGCCGCCATCATCGCATCATAGATGCTTTCCGTGGTTATCGGATCAACAGAGGTATCTCCTCCCCCATGCAGAAAATACAATGGAACATCTGTCTTCCATCCAGCAATACTGTTAATCTCAAGCGAAGTCCTGACCGATGAATATTTCTGATCAGTCCATATCCCTTCAAGAAACTCCGGGGTGAAAAGATCCGGCACTGATGTGGTCAGGTTTGCATTTATCTCTCCAGAATCCTTTTGTCCGTTAAAGAGGTCTCCAAGATCCGAGGCGTAGGGTTCTCTCAGCAGATCGGAAACCGGATTGGTGAACTGGTCGTATTCTGTATAGGCATTGATGATATATCCGATGTACACCGGCATGGGATATGAACTAAGGCCGGTCATTGCTTCGAAAAGAACAGTAAGATCATAGGGACCTGCCCCGCAAACACTACCCTTAAGGTTAAACAGGCCGGAATAATCGTTTTCAATCGCCTCGTGAAGCGCCAGTGTGGCCCATCCGCCCTGTGAATAACCTGCCAGATAAACATCATCACTTACAGTTACATCAGTAAGTTCTTCCTCGTCCATTTCATGAACTGCAAAAAGCATGTCAACTACCGATCTCACCGTAGGCTCCCTGATAAGATAAGGATGTGGGATTCCGGCAGATTCCCCGAATCCCGGATAATCTGTAATGACCACAACAAATCCCATTGAAGCAATGATCTCCACAAACTGATACATGGGACTCGATGGAAATTCAGTGGGACAACTGGCATTCAGGGTGTTGGTTCCGTTCTGAAAACTCAGAACAGGATATTCACCATCCACACCGGGCACGCAGACCAGACCGGAAGCACTGATCTCCTTTCCCCCTGCTTCAGTGAGGTAGACCACTTTATAAACATCCACAGAGTGTTCCACATAAGGTCTCACTGCCCCTATTTCAGGAAAAAATCCTTCAGCTCCATCCAGCAGGGTGTTGATGTAAGATAGACTGTATGAGGCTACCGACTCCTTTGAAACAAAATAATCGTAGTCTGTTTCCTTGTCTCCCGAACAGGAGTTAAAAACCGCCAGAACAGCGAAAATGAAAGCTGCAATAACGATTTTCACTTTATTTACTTTATGTATCGGCATGAACTTCATCATTTATTCATTGCTTAATGTATTACAGGTCAAAGATAGCGCTTATTGACGTAACCGCTTATTTTATGCCTCCCATACTTTTTCTATCTTTGCTCAATTTTAAGAATTCAGATGGTTTCGGTACAGAATCTCACAGTATTCTTCGGAAGCTTTGATCTGCTTAGCGACATTTCGTTCCTGGTGAACGAGCAGGACAGGATCGGCCTGACCGGAAAAAACGGCGCCGGGAAAACAACCCTGCTGAAAATCATTTCAGGCAGTCTGAGTCCTACAAAAGGTAAGGTTGACATGTCTAAAGAGACAACAATCGGGTATCTTCCCCAGCAGATGAGTGTAAGCGATTCAACAACAGTAATCAACGAAACTCTTTCGGCTTTTTCAGAGCTGCTTGCAATGTCGGAAGAAATTGAAAGGTGCAACAATGAGATAGCCAGCAGGGAAGACTTTCATTCGCAGGAATACCTTGATCTCTGTGACATGCTTCATGAAACAGAAGAAAAATTCAGGATCTTCGGAGGTAGTAATTATCTGGCTGTAACAGAACAGACACTTACCGGACTGGGCTTCGAAAGAAAGGATTTCACCAGGCCGACAAGGGAACTCAGCGGAGGATGGCGCATGAGGATAGAGCTTGCAAAGCTGATCCTTAAAAAACCATCCCTTATTCTGCTCGACGAACCTACAAACCACCTCGACATTGAATCGATCCAGTGGCTTGAAGGCTTCCTCACCGGCTACCCGGGAGCCGTGATACTGGTATCGCACGACCGGGCCTTCCTCGATAATGTGACTAACCGCACAATAGAAATATCTCTGGGAAAGACATATGACTACAGGGTACCATGGTCGGAATATGTTATTCTCAGGGAAGAAAGAAGAACTCAGCAGGCAGCCTCCTTCCGGAACCAGCAGAAGATGATTGACGACACCGAACGGTTCATCGAACGATTCAGGTACAAGCCTACAAAGGCCGTTCAGGTACAGTCAAAAATTAAACAACTCGACAAGATAGAAAGGATCGAGATCGACGCGGAAGACAGGTCAGCAATAAACCTCCGCTTTCCACCGGCACCCCGATCCGGAACGGTGGTGGTTGAAGCACGTACTTTGTCGAAGAGTTTCGGTATCCATCATGTCCTTAACAAGATATCCATCACTATCACCAGGGGCGAAAAGGTTGCCTTCGTAGGCAGGAACGGCGAAGGCAAAACCACCTTATCAAGAGTGATAATCGGGGAGATTGACCATGAGGGGTCGCTTAAAATCGGGCATAACGTCAAAATCGGATATTTTGCGCAGAATCAGGATGAACTGCTGGATGAAAACATCACTGTTCTCGAGACCATCGATAATGTTGCCTTAGGTGAAATAAGAACAAAGATCAGGGATATGCTAGGCGCTTTTCTGTTTCGCGGTGAGGATGTCGATAAAAAAGTAAAGGTGCTCTCGGGAGGTGAACGATCGAGGCTCGCCCTGGTAAAACTGCTTCTCGAACCCTGCAACCTTCTTGTGCTCGACGAGCCTACCAACCACCTCGACATGCGATCGAAGGATATCCTGAAACAGGCATTATTCAAATATGATGGCACGTTAATTGTTGTTTCGCACGACAGGGATTTCCTCGACGGACTGGTCACCAAGGTGTTTGAATTCAGGCATAACAGGATAAGGGAACATCTGGGCGGAATTTATGACTTCCTGAGATACAAGAAGATTGATAACCTGAGAGAAATTGAGAAAAAGGAAAAGGCATCAGCCGGTAACGGCAAAGAGGATGCCACTTCCAATAAACAGAAGTATCTTGATAAAAAGGAATACGAAAGATCTCTTCGAAAGCTCAGGAAAAACCTCGGGGATTCCGAAAAGCGAATCGGTGAGATAGAGGCGGAATTGTCGGAGATCAACATAAAGCTGATGAACAATACAAACCCGGCCGACAGCGATGCTTTGTATAAAAAGTATGAAGACTTGAAAATGGACCTTGACACGGAAATGAATAACTGGGCTGATTTTTCCCACGAAGTCGAGGAATTTGTTAAAATATCCGATCAAAATGGAATATCCGAAACTTGAAAAAGAATACCCCGTTCATGTTTATGATACAGGCCCCGACGGACATCTGAGCCTTTATGCCCTGTTTAACTATTTCCAGGATATCGCATCCGACCACGCAGCTATACTAGGTTACGGAAGAGATGAACTGCTGAAGCAAAATCATTTCTGGGTACTTTCAAGAATCTATGCGGAGATAAACGCCCTTCCAGTGTGGGAAGAGAAAATCAAACTTGCCTCCTGGCCCAGGGGAACCGACAAGCTATTCGCCCTGAGGGATTTTGAAATGAAATCGGCTGAGGGAAAACTATTGGCACGCGCCACTTCATCGTGGCTGATCATTGACAGGGACAGCAAACGGATCCAGCGCCCCGATAATAACCTGACCCGGCTTAACTCAGCCGTTCCGGGGGAAACCGGAATAGTGAGAAATGCGGAAAAAATTGAACCGGCTGTTACCGCAGGTCCATCATCTCCTCCCTTCAGTGTCAGAATAAGCGACCTGGACCTCAACCTTCATACAAACAACACAAGCTACCTGAACTGGGTTACTGATACATATGACCTTGATTTCATGCTTCAGAATGCTCCTTTATCGGTTGAAATAAACTATCTTTCCGAATCTCGATTCAACGATACTGTAGAAATTCTGACTTCCGGCAACGGGGGCGATCCAAACCTGTTAAGCCATTCGGTAATACGGCCGGGCGACAGCACCGAACTTTGCAGGGTCAGAATACTTTGGAAAAAAATACTTTCATAACCTTAACAAGCAAGGAAAATGAAACGGAACAATCCTTTAAGGAATCACAGCATAATTATTATTACCGGACTCTTCCTGATGGTCATGGCATCGTGCGGCATCACGAAAAACGCCGCGATCGACACCAAGGACCTCTCCTATCTCTATAACCCGACAAAGACATCCTTCAGACCGGGGTTCAGCGTTTACAACGAATCAGACTACCTCTCAGTCCTAACCATGAGGCTCCCCGCCACCAGCCTCTTCTTTTCGGAAGCCAACCCAAGGGGAATTCCTGTTGCCCAGATCATGGTAACAGTCAAATTGTACAATATCACAGGAGGAAGGATACTGGCTGACACCGCCTTCATTGACCTGGACATCATAAAGGAGGAAGGCCGTCTGGAATACCTTTATAAACTTCCTCTCAAAGTCGGGCCGGGATTAGAATACAATGCTGAAGTGAAAATCCTCGACCAGCTGAGGGCGGAGGTTGTTCAGTCGTTTGTGGCCTTTAATACCGTATCCCCCAGCAACAAATACAACTACATCGTTAGAAGCCATACAAGCAAAAATGAGTTGCCTGGCCAGGTTATAAGGCCAAACCAGCGCGTAAATCTTCTGTACCCGAAAAGACCGCCCGACAGCCTTTTTATATCGGTTTTCAAACCCCTGTCCGAGGTACCATATCCACCTTCAATATTACTTCCCGAAAAAACAATCGACTACGACCCCGATACAATCATAGCATTATCATATTCTGACACACTGCCGCTCATGTTCCCGGACGAGGGAGTCTATTTCTGCACTCCTGAAAGGGAACTGGAGGACGGCTTTACCTTCCTCAATTTCGGACCCGGTTACCCCGCTGTGAACGATCCGCTGGAGATGATCAGACCTCTTGCCTACCTGGCTTCAGAGGAGGAAATGAATACCATGCTTTCCTCCGAGAGGCCAAAACTTGCACTCGATGATTTCTGGCTGAAATGCGGAGGAAACGTCGACAGGTCAAGGGAACTGATCCGTATCTTCTACACCAGGGTACTCTACGCCAATTACTACTTCACTTCCTTCAAGGAAGGATGGAGAACGGAAAGAGGAATGATTTACACTATCTACGGACCTCCCGACAAAGTCTACAAAAACTCTGAAGAGGAGAGCTGGGGCTACAGGAGGCCTGTCCTGAAATCGTCATGGGGAGGAAGGGTCCATCTTCAGGAGCAATACCTGTTCTTCAACTTCAAAATCAGAAAGAGCCGTTTCTCCGACAACGATTTCTACCTCAGCAGAAGCGAAACCCTTGTCTCATACTGGGACAGGGCGGTTGCCAGCTGGCGGAGCGGACTTGTTTTCAGACTCGACAATCCGGAGGATCTATAGAATAAGCCAATGAAAGAAAGCGATTGCATCTACGGCCTCAGGCCTGTTATTGAGGCTATAAAGGCCGGAAAACAAATCGACCGTCTGCTGATCAGGCAGGGCCTCCAGGGAATCCTTTATCACGAACTGATGACAGAGGTACGCAACCATAAGATCCACTTCCAGATCGTACCGCTGGAGAGAATAGAACTTGTAACCCGGAAAAACCACCAGGGCGTTCTGGCATGGCTCTCACTGATCGAGTTCCAGTCGGTTGAAAATCTTCTTCCCATGATCTTCGAAAAGGGAGATGATCCGCTTATCATTGCGCTCGACGGGGTATCGGATGTAAGAAACTTCGGTGCCATTGTCAGAAGTGCAGAATGCCTTGGAGCTCATGCAGTTGTGATTCCAGCAAAAGGATCGGCACGAATAACCGCCGATGCCGTAAAAACATCGGCCGGAGCACTCCACACGCTTCCTGTATGCAGGGAAACAAGCATCGTAAGGGCTGTTCAATACCTTAAGGAATCGGGTCTGAAGGTAATTACCGCCGCGGAAAAATCAGGGGCAGTAATTTCGGAAGCAGACCTTAAAGGCCCTGCAGTTGTGATAATGGGTTCGGAAGATAAGGGAATCAGCCGCGAACTGACGGCACTTGCCGACCAGCAGGTAAGAATACCAATGAAAGGCGGTATCAGTTCACTCAATGTATCGGTGGCGGCAGGTATAATTCTGTATGAGATAGCCCGGCAAAGGTCGCCGGTCAGCCAATGATGCCCAGTATCCTTTGATCCAGCAAAGCCTGGTCTTTTGTGAATGAAGCAATACCTGCAAGAGTGAGCAGCGTATCGGGTGCTATGGTGCCCCCCGTCAGCCTATCCTTCCATCTCGAAAATACAGGGATCTTTCCGTCAGAGGCAACGGCCGCGGTCTCTTCCTTTGTAAGGTGGGGAAACATATCACCGCATCCCTCTTCATGGGCAATCCTGATCAACTCCTGACCGGAGTCGGGCAGCTTCTGATAGAGCCTTTCTGCAAAACTCAGCACCTTATCATCCACTTCCCAGAATTTTTCAATGCCGGTATCTTTTGCTGAAGGATATTTGCTGACTTCATAATTCTCGTGAGTTCGCGATTCAAATTTACCGCTGAGCGATTTCCTGCCGACGGCGGCCACTTTAGGCGGCATGGTGAAGACATCAGTGCCGGCAAGCAGATCAAGCTGGTTATGATGCCTCAGGCTGGCAGCTATAAGCTTTGTCTGCCAGTCGTTGCGCTCCGAAAATGCAGTGACCCAGTTCTGTGATGCGATGACTGCCCTCTCTCCTGCCCCCGATCCGTCGCCAAGTTTATTGTCCATCATGTAGGCGCCTACCCTGCCCAGAAATACATTTAGAAAATCGGGCCGGGCCGAACGGGTTACAAGCAAATTCTGCCTGGCGCTGAATTCAAGTGTGAAGTTGACCCTCACACCGGCCTCCTTCAACCGGCGGGCTCCGATCAGACCTGCCGCGGTAAAGGGTACCTTTACTATGAACTGATCGGGACAAATCTCATGATACCGCTTGCCCAGATACTCAATTGCCTTCACATCATGGGCCGTGTCGGTGTGAAGCTCGACACTCACCTTTCCTCCAAACTTCGAAGCAAGCCTTAAGCCATGCCTCGCATTAAGCATAAAAGCAATTTCCTTTACCCTCGATTCAAGAGGAAGCTCATGAACAATATGCCTGGCCTCTGAAATAAAAACATCATAGATCCCTTTCTGTATCTCGTTATTGAGAAGGGTATTGTTGGTAGTAAGAGCGCTCATCTCACCCGACCAGTTGGCATCGGCTTCTTCAATATCGCCAGTGTCGAGCCAAAGCTCAGTACC
>JAFGXK010000294.1 GCA_016936695.1 Bacteroidales bacterium
AAGCGGAGATTCTCAAGTACCGAGAGGTCGCCGTAAAGACTGAATTTCTGGGCCATGTAGCCGAGGCGGTTGCGAGCTTTGCTCGCAGAGTGGCGAAGGTCAATCCCCGCCACTTTGCCTATGCCCTCTGTCGGCTTAAGGAGCCCGCACATCATCTTGAATGTCGTGCTTTTTCCCGCTCCGTTGGGGCCGAGGAGACCAAATATCTCCCCGCGCCGGATCGAAAAGCTGTTATTACGAACTGCGGTGAAGTCGCCGAAACGCTTGGTCAGTCCCTGTGCTACCACGACCGGCTTCCCGTCGTCGCTGAGGGCGCTGTATCTCTCAGCCAGCGCTGACCTGCCGCCGGGACCTCCACCGAGTATGTCCATGAAGGCGTCCTCGAAGTTCGGTGGAACATGGCTCAACTCTGCTCCGTGGGGCAGGTCCAGTTGAGATGCTTCGATGTTCGATTTTTCTCTCAGGAGCAGCCGAAGAGCCGCACCCTGGACGATTCCATCGAGAACGTCCGGATGATCTAGAAGCCGTGCCAGCGTCGGGCGTTTTGCTTCCACTGAGACACCGCGTACCTGCACCACGCGTCCCCCCACACGATGAGTCAGGTTCTCCGGGGTGCCGCTGAAGAGCAACTTGCCCTTGTTAAGCAGCATTACCTCGTCGCACTGATTTGCCTCGTCCAGGTACGCCGTGCTCCAGACCACCGCCATTTCCTCATCGGCCAGTTCCCGCACCATCCGCCAGAGCTCGCGGCGGCTGATGGGATCAACGCCGACGCTGGGTTCATCAAGGAGTAATACCTTTGGTTTGCGGACAAGGGCGCATGCGAGGCCAAGCTTCTGCTTCATGCCGCCCGAGAGACGGCCTGCGAGTCTGGTTGTGAACCCCTTCAGGTCGGTGAAGGTGAGGAGTCGTTCAAAAGCTTCCTCACGATCGTGCCCGAAGACCGCACGCAGGTCGGCGTAAAGACGCAGGTTCTCGATAACTGAGAGGTCCTCGTAGAGGCCGAATCGCTGCGGCATGTAGCCGATGCACTCCCTGATAGGGACGGGCTCGCTTCGGGTGTCGTATCCGCACGTTGTGATCTGTCCCTGGCCAGGGACAAGAAGGCTTGCCATAAGGCGCATGAGAGTTGTCTTCCCGGCTCCGTCAGGTCCGACAAGACCTGTAATTCTGCCCGGGTAGATTTCTGCGTTAATGTCACTCAATGCCAATGTTTTTGAACGTTCGAACACGTAATTTACAAGTACGATTGAAATTGAGGCCAAAGTCATTCTGTTTTTTCCACATTGATTGAATGATGTTCACTGTCATCACTTTGCGGCAAAAGCTTCACGGTCACCGGCATGCCCTGCCGCAGGCCCTGATCAGGATTATCAACTGTGACACGAAAACGGTAAACAAGCCGTGTACGAAGTTCCGGCGTTTCAACGTTTTTAGGAGTAAATTCCGCTTCCGGAGATATAAACCCGATGTGTCCCAGGTACGGCTGGTCAGGGCGGCTGTCAGTGTAGATCTTCGCTTTCATTCCCGGATGGATTTTCCCAAGATCAGGCTCGGCAACATAGGCGCGAACCCAGGCTGGATCGGATATTGAAAGAGTCATTACGGTCTGCCCTACACGTACTATTGAACCAGGTTCCAAAACACGTATAAGTATGGTTCCAGAGGAAGGAGCAATCAAACGCGTATCATCCAGTTTTATTCTGGCGATCTGCATCTGAGCCTCTCTGGACTCAACCTGTGCCTGTGCCCTGGATATATCCTCTTTTCTGAATCCTTCTACCAGCAGGGCGAGTTCTTCGCGGGCGCTCTCCAGCCTGGCCAGGGCCTCATCTCTTTGTGCCTTGATATCGTCAAAAGATTGGCGGGAAACAGCTCCTTCATTGACAAGAGCCTGCCGTCTTCCAAGTTCTGTTTGGAGGTTATTCAATGTGACCTGCCGTTCTACCACAACTGCACGCGCAACTTTGATCTCCTGAGTTCTGAAGCCTGCCTGAAGCCGTTCCAGGTCAGACTGGGCCGAGTGAAGTTCGGCTTTTCTCAATGCAATTTCTTCCTCTAAAGGCTTTCCATCCAGAATCGCCACCAGATCACCTGCATTGACTGCATCTCCTTCCTCAAAATACACCTGCTCAAGCCTACCTTCCACCCGGAAACCTAGATCAACTTTCCGTATGTCTACATTGCCGAAAGCAATGAGAATTTTTTCTCCACCTGCTGTTCCTGTTTCGGTATTATGCCGCTGCCACGTTAAATAAGATGCTCCGAGAGCTAAACATATAATCAGTATCAATAAGAGCGCTTTTTTGTTCATATCTATCACCTCTCAACGTTCATTAGATATAATAATATGAGTATTTGCAACGATGACATCACATACCTTTTCCGTCAAGCATGTTTATCAGATTCTGGCTTTCGAGACTGTGTCAAAATTAAAAAATGTCCCGGCCGGAGGCTTGTAAAATTCCGAATCACGCTATGGTGTGATGAGGACTCATAAAATGTTAAATTTATTTCAAAATAAATGGAAAGGAAGATGACCTTAAATTATTAAATAACTTCATAAACAAATGGACTTATTTGACTATTTGTGGTTTATTTCTTCATAATTAATGGCTCCAATCGATATTGTATAAGATCAAGATTGCTTACGCTTAAGCTTGCAAATTATCCGCTGTCATTAAGGAGGACAGATATGAGCCAGGAATTTTCTGTATGTGGATGTAATTGTTCGGCATGCGAGCATTATATGAATTCAAAATGTTCCGGCTGCGCAATGATTAAAGGTAAGGTCTGGTGGGCGGGTTATATCTCCGTTGAAACGTGCCCTATCTACAATTGCGTGGTCAATGAGCATGAATTAAAACACTGCGGGAAATGCCCTGAGATACCATGCAGACTTTGGAGAGATATGAAAGATCCGAGCTTTACAGACGAACAGCATGAAGCAGGCATAAAAGAAAGGGCTGAGTATCTAAAAAGGCTTTTATAAGCGGATAAATCAGGGAGATTCCGGTTAAAATCCTGATCATTTAATATAGAGAGTCCCCGGCAAGATTTAACTTGAGATTATATCTAAAGTTTTGAAAGAAAAAATCAACTGACAGTCAATAGAATATTTTCAACGTTTTTGCTGTTTATTTTGGAAGGATGATATGAATAAGTATGGCTTTCTATTCCTTGCAGTTATAGGAATACTGATACAAATAACGGGATGTGATGATGGATCTGACGGTATCTTTGTCAGATATCCTGCAGGGTGGGCAATCGGATACCGTTCCGACAATACCGCTGCTATACTCCATACGGCAGATGGAGGCATGACCGGGGAAGAGCAGGGCAATACTGCGCTATGGAACGGATTGAGCGGCAATGACATCAGTGCCGTGGATGAGTGGACCGCATGGGCTGCAGTGGGAACACCGGGGGTTGGCGGTGCCATACTCCATACGGTGGATGGGGGCAGGAACTGGTATGAACAGACAATGCCGGCAGGGGTGGATGACGTAGTCAAGGGAATCAAAGGGCTGTCATGCAGCATTGCATGGGCCGTTACTATCGGCGGTACTGTCATGAGCACCCTGGATGGCGGTATGAACTGGTCTATTGTTCCTCACAGTGAAGTTACCATAACGCAGGTCAACCGCATTGATGCCATGGGAAATGACATATGGATTGCAGATTTTGGCAGCAGTGATGGTGCGATGATTCATTCAGCCGATTTCGGACTTACCTGGAGAAGGGAGCCCCTTCCGGATATCGATCTTTTGCAGGGCGGGCCCATGGGTGTGAGCATTGTCGACTCACAAACTGCATGGAGTGCAGT